>NZ_WKZK01000002.1:0-178519 GCF_009680135.1 Eubacterium sp. BIOML-A2 | reverse complement strand
AAAAAACTTGTAGTTTTCTGGAGTTATTATCTCATAGATAGATAAAACTAGCACGGTACTAGTGATTTACCGTATACTGCTGAAAAGTAGTCGGGTATTTTTTCTATCATGGCTGAAAATTAAGCTCTTACCGCAAAAAGGCCAAAATTCTTTTATTCTGGGCAAATTTTCCTCTGCCCCGGAATGCAGTACCCTATAGGAATGAAATTTTTCCTATGGTATACTTCTGGTAGAGATTCCAGAAAATTGAGGCTGTGTTATGGATCCGTTTTTTATAGAGGAACAACTGAACAGGATGAGCGGGAGGATATCATCACCCTAATGAAAACCATGCAGGAGCAGTATCGGAAACAGGAGACAAAGCTCTAGGTCCTTGAAGAAAAAAACAAAGGAATTGAAATCCTGAACGCGGTGATCTCTGACCGTCTGACCCTTGCGCAGCGGAAACAGTTTGGCACATCCAGCGAAAAATACGCGGATGGATATACCCAGCTGAGCCTTTTTAACGGGGCAGAGTAGGAAACAGATCCGGGTGCGCCGGAGCCGGAAATGGAGGAAATCCATCCGTCTTCCTATAAAGGAAAGAAGTGTCCCGGCAAATAGGAGAAGACCTTTCCGCCTTTGAAACGGAAAAGACGCCTTCCCTTCTTAATGGCAGTGTGGCAACACCATCCTTGGTGGCAGGTATCATGAGCTCAAAGTATGTCAATGGCATGTCCTTGGCGCGTCAGGAGCGGGAATTTGCCCGTTATGGTCTGAACCTTTCTAAGGAAACCATGGCAAATTGGATCATTCAGTGTGCGTAAAGGTATTTGCAGCCACTTTATGGACTGATGAAGGAAGAATTCCTCCAGGGCAGGTATGCCCATGGAGATGCAACCCGTGTCCAGGTGATCGACGAGCCGGACACCATCCGCGGGGCACAGGCCAGTGCAACTCTGTACAGTATCACAGAAACTGCGCTTATGAATGGACTGAAGCCATACAACTATCTCTCACATGTGATGGAAAAAATGAAAGATTTCGGTGCGTTTTCGGTAAAGGAAGAGATGGTGGATATTCTCCCATGGTCCGCCAAACTGTCGGATGATTACCTACTTACTTGCATTGGAAAAAGTCGCTTTTGGGCTTTTGTATTGTTCCGAAAAACGGGTAATATTATTCCGATAGCGTTGCTATTATTCCGATAATTTGGTATACTATTGTTCAAAGCGAGGTGCAGAAATATGTATATGTCAGTAAAACAGGCCGCAGAGAAATGGGGCATTTCAGATAGAAGAGTACGAATATTATGTGCAGAGCGGAAAATTCCAGGCGTTATCCGTGAGGGGCGCAGTTGGAAGGTTCCAGCAGAGGCGCAAAAACCTGAGGATGGCCGGTATAAGTCTGCGGAAAGCCTGCTTGAGAACATTGATAGGAAGAAAATAGAACTGGATTCCAGACGTCCTTTGACTGAGGGAGAGGTGGAGCGGCTGACAGAGGAATTTGTGGTTGAATTTACTTACAATTCCAATGCCATTGAGGGGAATACGCTGACTCTCCGTGAAACTGATATGGTACTGCGCGGTTTGACCATTGATCAGAAGCCGTTAAAAGATCATATGGAGGCGGTTGGACATAAGGAAGCCTTCGATTTTGTGCGGGAATTGGTGAAAGAACAGTCACCATTATCAGAAAGTATCATTAAACAAATCCATTATTTAGTGTTGGCTGATAAAAAAGATGACAGGGGTGTATACAGAAAAGTCCCGGTAAGAATTATGGGGGCAAAACATGAGCCTGTACAGCCGTATTTAATCCAGCCGAAGATGGATCAGTTGTTGGAGCGTTATAGAAAAAGCCCAGAGCATATCATTCCCAAGCTTGCCCGGCTTCATATTGAATTTGAAGGCATTCACCCGTTTATCGATGGTAATGGTCGCACGGGGCGCTTGCTTGTGAATCTGGAATTGATGAAAGCTGGATATCCACCGATCGACATAAAATTTGCGGATCGAATTGCGTATTACAATGCTTTTGACGAATACCATGTGAAGCATAATTTGGGAGCGATGGAGAAATTATTTGCGGGATATGTGAATGAAAGACTGGACAGCTATTTAGCAATGCTTAAAGAATGAATATTGTTGTATGGGAGATAAAAATGTTTGTTTCAGAATACTTGGCTTTGATAATGAACTGGATAATAAGGATGTATTTGACTGTATATTAGATTTAGATAGCCCATTTTTATTAACCTAAAATGTGTTATTCAAAAACTGGAAGGGATGTAATCAAGATGATAAAAATACTATTTATCTGCCACGGCAACATCTGCCGTTCCCCCATGGCAGAATTTGTTTTCCGCGACATGGTCCAAAAGAGAGGCTTACCCAATTCATTTTCCATAGCCTCAGCAGCCACAAGCCGCGAAGAAGAAGGCAACCCAGTCCATCACGGAACGGTCCAAAAGTTAAAGACCCAAGGCATCAGTACAGCCGGCAAATATGCAGTCCAAATGCAAAAGAAGGATTACGCTGCATACGACTACATCATAGGCATGGAGTACCGCAATATCCGCAACATCCACCGCATCATAGGATCCGACCCAGACCACAAGGTACACCGCCTTCTAGACTTTACCGTCAATCCCCGTGATATTGCCGACCCCTGGTACACAGGCAATTTCGACAGAACATACGACGATATAGTAGAAGGATGCGAAGGCCTGCTGTTACATATCCTGGAAAATGACAAAATATAGCTGCGAGACAGATCCCGCCTGTTTTTAACGTAACATAAAATCACCAAAAATTAGGAGATAAAGTATGAGATTAGAGCAGTTAAATCCCGTACTCCACATGGAAGATTACGAAGACATACCAGAAGATATTCTCCGCTGGAAGGACGATTCAGAGCTGCAGCAAGGGGCCGGATGGCTCCGGATCGCCAAGAAAGTTCAAACAGCCGAGAGACCGCAGCTAGACAAGTGTCCGTATACAACAGAGGGCGTCCCAATACCAAATCAGCCGTGCAATCAGCCGTGCGTAAAGGTCCCGTCCCCGCACAAGCTGTGTGTCGGCATAGGACAATATCACACAGAGATGGATGGAAACATCTATCTCTGTGTTCTTCTAAGCAGAGATACAAGAGAAGTGTTATCCTGTTCATTCGGTGTATACCGTTCCCCGGAATTAGTACAGAAAGCCCTGGAACTATTTTTTGAAATATACGACTATCCGAGCCAAAACGGACAGGAAAAATACCGGGAAATATCACTTTTCTCCAGCAGAAATCCGATTTACCAGAAAAAGCGTTACACCGACATCCTCAGCAGATTTCCAATAGAACCAGTAATGCCCCCTCCCGGAAGCAGGGGCCAGGCGGCCATAATAAGCACGTATTTTTCTCAGCTGATGAGGAGGAAGGGCAGGACTATATTCTATACATGGCAGGATGCGATAGACTGGATTTCCGACGATATCACATGTTATAATGAACAGCAAAGATACAAAAGCGGACAAGTAATTTCATAAAGTATTCAGAAGAGAGGGTGTTTATATGTACATAGCAGATTTGCATATCCATTCCCATTATTCCCGAGCCACCAGCAGGGACTGCAATCTGGAAAACCTGGACTTATGGGCGAGACGAAAGGGGATTCACATTGTCGGAACCGGTGACTTTACCCATCCGGCCTGGCGGGAAGAGATGCTGGAAAAGCTCCAGCCGGCGGAAGAAGGGTTTTACACTTTGAAAGAAGAATACCGCATATCAGACGGCTCTGTGGCGGATGTGATGATCCCAAGGTTTGTAATCACAGGAGAAATCAGTTCCATCTATAAGAAGTACGACAGAGTCCGCAAGGTACACAGCCTGATTTTGCTGCCGGGCCTGGAGGATGCGGAGATACTGGCAAGAAAGCTGGAGATCATTGGAAATATCCATTCAGACGGCCGGCCGATTCTGGGGCTGGACTGTCATGATCTGCTGGAAATTATGCTGGAGTTGTGCCCCGGTGCAATTTATGTGCCCGCTCATATTTGGACGCCCCATTTCTCCCTTTTCGGTGCTTTCTCAGGATTCGATTCCGTGGAGGAGTGCTTTGGGGATTTAGCAGGACATATCCATGCTATGGAGACCGGCCTGTCCTCTGACCCGCCGATGAACTGGCGGATTTCTGCGCTGGATCAGTATCAGCTGATTTCCAACTCAGATGCGCATTCCCCGGCTAAATTGGGCCGTGAAGCGAATCTGCTGGATATCGGGCTTTCGTTTGCAGAACTCAGGGAGGCAATATAGACCGGAAAAGGCCTGTATGGAACGATTGAGTTTTTCCCTGAAGAGGGAAAATACCATTACGACGGCCACCGAAAATGCGGCATCTGCCTGACGCCCGCGGAGACGATAAAATATAGGGGCATCTGCCCCGTATGCGGCCGAAAGCTGACAATCGGAGTGTCGCATCGGGTTGAACAACTGGCTGACCGGGAAGAAGGCTACGTTCTGACTGAGGCGAAAGGTTTTGAGAGCCTGGTGCCGCTGCCGGAAGTGATTGGTGCGTCCCTGGGGCACTCCGCGGCGAGTACAAAAGTACAGAAGGAGTACCGGAATATGCTGCGTACATTGGGACCGGAGTTCGAAATACTGCGGACGGTCCCTGAGGAAGAGGTGAAAAAAATATCGGGTCATCTGATTGCGGAAGGTATCCGAAGGCTGAGAGACGGGAAGGTAGAGCGCAATCCGGGGTTTGACGGAGAGTATGGGACAATTCAATTATTTACGCAGAACGAGATCGACAGTCTGGATGGGCAAATGAGTTTCTTTGATGCCCTTTGTATCCAGGCGGCAGAGACGGTAGAGAAACGCATCAATGAAGAGGGGAATCAGGCTGATAAGCCACAGATGTCCGGCGACGGCAAGGAGGCTGCAGCAAAAACAGGTGCAGAAAATGTTGTACCAGAGAGCATGGCAGACGGTGAGAAAACTGCCGGGGAAGCGGGCAGCCAGAACCAATCGGCGGGACTCAACCCGGAACAGGAACAGGCCGTTCGTGCCGTGGGCAGCGCAATTGCCGTGGTTGCCGGGCCAGGTACCGGAAAAACAAAGACTCTGATAGCAAGGATTTTACATATGCTGGAAGTGCGAAAGGTAAAGCCTTCCGAAATTACTGCGGTTACATTTACAAATAAGGCGGCAGGGGAGCTGATGGAAAGAATCAAAAAGGAGATTGGCAGATCCAGAAATCTGAACAAAATGCAGGTAGGGACTTTCCACGCAATCTGCCTGAATTTCCTGAAAAAACAGGGAATCGAATTCTCACTGGCGGATGATGCGGCCTCATTGGAGGCGGCAGGAAGAGCAGTGGACGAAACCGGGCTGAAGATGAAGCCAAAAGAACTGCACCGGGTGGTATCTCTTCTCAAATCGGGAATGTCCGCCGTAGAGATGCAGACCAGGCTGGTGCAAAACGGTGCGGATGAAGAGGCGCCGGATATGCCTCTGAACTGGCAGGAAGGAGTGGATGCATACCAGAGGATTCTGCAGGAACAGAAGCTGTTGGATTTTGACGACCTGCTTCTGGAGACATTAAAGCGGATGGAACAGGGAGGCGCACAGGATGGATGGGAAAAAGGGTTTTCCTATCTGCTTGTCGATGAATTTCAGGATATTAGTCCCATACAGTACCGGCTTATTCAGGCTTGGAGCAAAGGCGGAAGGGAGCTGTTTGTAATTGGGGATCCGGATCAGTCCATCTATGGTTTCCGCGGATCGGATGCGTGTTGTTTTGAAAAGCTGAAAGAGGATGATCCGGATATGCAGGAGATCCGGCTTGCATGGAACTACCGCTGTACACCTTCCGTACTTCATGCGGCTGCGTCTGTTATTTCACACAATCCGGGACCGGAGAGACGGCTCATGGCCTACAGGCAGGAAGAAATGCCGGTACGCGTAGTAAAAGCAGCAAGCGAGATGGCAGAGGCCATATTTACAGCAAAGGAGATCAACAGGCTTACAGGCGGAATCGGCATGCTGGAGGCCCAGGAGATCGGCGCCGGAAGCGGTAAAGAACGGGGATTCGGTGACATTGCCGTGCTCTACCGGACACACCGGCAGGCTGACCTGTTGGAGAAATGCCTCAGAAAAGAAGGAATCCCATATGTTACAGCGGGAAGAGAAGCATTTCTGGCAGAGGATGAAGTAAGAGGGAGCATTTCCTTCTTCAAATGCCTGGCGAATCCGGCGGATGAATTTTCTAAGAAAATATCCCTGAAGCTGTTATGGAATATGGAAATGAATGTGGTGGCAGAGGGCGTATTTCAGGCAATGGCAGAAAAGTTCAGACCCCTCTATGCAAAAAGCAGGCCTCAGAAGTTCCTGGAGAAATGGATAGAAGAAATGCAGATGCAGGATAGCACTGCGATGAAAAAACTTGCGGAGATGACTGTGTTCTATAAGAATATGGATGAATTTATGGAGGCGCTGAGCATGGGCGTGGAGAGCGATTTAAAACGCTGCGGTGACAAGCGCTATACAGGCGAGGCGGTCACACTTATGACGCTTCACGGGGCGAAGGGACTGGAATTTCCTGTAACATTCATTTATGGTGTCAGAAAAGGGCTTATCCCCTTTGAAAAAGACGATACTGTAGATACAGAAGAGGAGCGCAGGCTTTTCTATGTCGGTATGACAAGGGCGAAAGACGAACTGATACTGACAACTTCCCAGGAAGAATCCGAATTTCTCGCGGAACTTCCTGAGGAGGAAATCTGCAGGGAGCGGGCAGACAAACGTAAAAATGCGGACAGTGGGAAACAGATGAGTCTGTTCGATTTTTTATAAAAACGGACATCGGAAAAAACACTCAAAAAAGGTGCTTTAAACTTTCTTTTTGTTCATAATTTGGACAAGCGGGGCATATAATATCTCATATTTGTAATAGGGCCCGAAATGCGGCTGAAAGGGAGAATTATGGACAAGAAGAAAATCAGAGGAATAGCGGGAATAGCCGTGGTGTTAGCGGTAGCCGCGGCCGGAGTCTTTATCTATTCGGCCAGAAAGCCGGAACGGGCAGCAGGAAAACAGGTAATGGCCGGTCAGGTCAGCCGGCAGGCTTCCTCACAGACAGAAACTCCGAAAGCCGGTGCTGAGAAACAGAATAACGGAGACACTCCCAAAGCCGGCTTAGCGGAATTAAACGCGAAGGAATCAAACACGGAGGAATCAAATACTGAGAAATCAGATATTGAAGAATCGAATACAAAGAAATCAGATCCTGTAAAACCGGACACTCAGGAACCAGATACTGCAGCAGAACATGAGAAAACAGAGAACCAGATCATCATAGCGCTGGATCCCGGCCATCAGGGACCGGATGCGGGAATGATGGGAGAAGAAGAGGACGGGCCGGGTTCCGGTATCATGAAGGCGAAGACAACATCGGGCACTGCAGGCCGTTTTACCGGGCTTGCGGAATATCAGCTCAACCTGGATATAGCCAATCGGGTAAAAGCGTGTTTGGCTGAACGAGGTTTTCAGGTGGTGATGACCCGCGAAAACCATGAAACATCGGTCAGCAATCAGGACCGTGCAAAGATTGCAAATGAATCCGGAGCAGAACTTTGTGTAAGGATTCATGCAAACGGCAGTGAGAGTCCAGAGAGTGCCGGTGCTCTGTGTCTGGTTATGTCACCGGATAATCCTTATGCAGGAGGCCTGTACGAGGAGAGCTTCCGGCTCGCAGAGAATGTCCTGAATTCATACTGCGCAGCCACCGGTATTTATAACAGAGGCGTTCAAACGGACGATACCATGACAGGAATTAATTGGAGCCAGGTTCCGGTTATAATTCTTGAGATGGGATTTATGACCAACCAACAGGATGATACGCAGATGGCAGATCCAGAATTTCAGCAAAAAATGGCTGAGGGGATAGCAAACGGTATTGCGTCATATATTAGAGAATGAGCTTACGAGGAAACTTATGAGGAGTGGGATCTTTTCCTGGTCAGCAAATTTCTTAAATTATAGGAATAGTAAGAGGTAACCCACAAAATCAGTCGGCAAAAGTTGATTATGATCCAATTTTTGCCGGCTGATTTTGTGGGTTACCTTTTACTGCTGCTTAGCACAGCGGCCAGAATCCCCAACAAACAGATGCTTCCGTCTGCGTTCCGTCCCATGCCAGGCGTCCTCTTCATCCTCTCCACATGGAAACTCAGCCCCTTATTTAGGCAGGTTAGTTTATGGGGATTGTTTTTCTGATTTTGAGCAAGTATAGTTAATACAGATATTGAAAGGGGGAGGGCTTTTTGAAAATCTCGATTCAAACGGACAGTCAGATTGATGAGACAGAGATCCAGATTACCTGCCGGCATTTGACTCCGCAGCTGGAGCGGGTGATTTCGATCCTGCGCATTTTAGATTTTAAGCTGCTGGGAGAGAAGGACGGGGAATCGCATATTTTGGATATTTCTAAGATCCTTTATATTGATACGGCTGATAAGAAAACTTTTTTGTATACCAAGGACGATGTTTTTGAATCTTGCTTAAAATTATATGAGCTTGAGGAGGAACTGAAAGAGTTCGATTTCTTTCGGGCAGGAAAGTCCTGCATTATTAATCTGCGGCAGATCCAGAAGATCCGTGCGGATCTGGACAGGAAGCTGCGGGTAACGATGACAAACGGGGAGCAGCTGACCGTGTCCAGGCAGTATGCGGACTATGTGCGAAAGAAACTGGGGGTGAAATAAATGGAAGAAAAAAAGAATTTTTTTGACTTTGCGGAAAATGTACTTTGTACATTTGGGTTTATGATGATCCTGATGATGATCTTTACGTTTGCTTTCGGAGAAGAGACCCGCACTCTTTCCACGATGTTCAGGCTGGGCGGGAGCGGGATTGCGCTGGCTACGATGTGCCAGTATCTGGGGTTAGCCATACTGATCACCGGGATAAGGTTCCTTTTCTTTTCGGAAAGGGCGGCAAAATATATGCCGGAATTGTACCGGATCTGCCTGATGCTGCTTTGTTCTGTTCTGGTAATTGTACTCTTTATTATTCTGTTTAAATGGTTTCCTGTCCAGATGTGGCAGGCCTGGGTGATGTTTGTATTATGCTTTGCAATATGTTTTGGGGCCAGCGTCTGGATCATGTCTGTTAAGAACCGGATGGAAAATGAGAAACTGGAGGAAAGCCTGGAGTATCTGAAGGAAAGATGGAAGGAGGATCAGGATGGAGAACGCGATTAGTATAAGAGGTGTCAGCAAATCATTTCACGAAAAGCAAGTGCTTAAAGAGATTTCTATCGAGATCCAGAAGGGGGAAGTCTTTGGCCTGCTGGGGCCTTCCGGAGCTGGGAAAACAACGCTGATTAAGTTAATTACCGGTCAGTTAAAGGCGGACCGGGGGGAGATCCGGGTACTGGGACTGCCGGTCACTGAGCGGGCCAAAATCTACAGCCAGATGGGGGCTATGCTGGATGATTCAGGTGTTTATGAAAGGCTGAGCTGTTACGACAATTTGAAGCTGTTTACTGATATCCATGGGATTCCTAAAAGCCGGATTCGGGAAGTACTGCGCCAGGTAGGCCTGGACGGGGAAGGGCGTACGGCTGCGTCCAGCCTGTCCAAGGGGATGCGCCAGCGTCTGATCTTCGCTAGGGCGATTCTGCAGGAACCAAAGCTGTTATTCATGGATGAACCGACCGGTGCCCTGGATCCGGCTATGACGGCGGAAATACACGGGCTGATTCGTGAGCAGAAAGAGAAAGGCGCCACCATATTTCTGACCACTCATAATATGGAGGAGGCGGCAAAGCTGTGCGACCATATCGCGCTGATCCATCAGGGAAAGATTGTGGAATACGGCGAACCGGACGCTTTGTGCCGCAAGTATAATGAATTGAATCAGATTCAGATTCTATTTAAAAACGGAGAGATGATGACTCTGCCCAATTCCCCGGAGGCTGCTGACACGATATCATCCTCATTCCGGCAGGGAGAGGTAGAGAGCATCCATTCAACAGAGCCGGATCTGGAAACTGTATTTATGAAACTGACAGGAAGAAGCCTGGTGAAAGGCTGAAGCAGGCAATCCCCTTGCGTAGACTGATATTGAGAAAGAGCTGCAGGGAGGTCTGTACGACATATTAGGAGGCAGATATGAGAAATGTAACCGCGATTCTGAAAAAACAATGGAAGGATACCCTAAAAAATAAAAATGTACTGATCCAGTTTGTCATGTTTCCTGTATTAGCGGTTATCATGACGTTTGCAGTGGAGATGCCGGGCTTGCCGAGAAATTATTTTGTTTATATGTTTGCGTCCATGTATATTGGAATGGCGCCGCTTATTGCTACGACGGAGGTTCTGGCAGAAGAAAAGGAAAAACATACATTAAAGGCGCTGCTGATGGCAAATGTCAGAATGCCTCAGTATCTGGCGGCAGTGGGCGGGTGCGTCCTGCTGGCGTGTCTGGCAGGCACGGTGTGCTTCGGTTTGACGGCTGGACTTTCCGGCATGGCATTTTTGAAGTTCTGCGGCGTCATGATGACGGGGATCATCCTGTCCGTTCTGATCGGTGCAATTATCGGAACTGCATGTAAAAGCCAGATGAGCGCAACTTCCCTGACAGTGCCCGTTATGATGGTGCTCTCTTTCTTACCAATGCTGTCTACGTTTAACGATACCATTAAGAAAATAGCTGCCGTTTTTTATTCACAGCAGATTTACTTGATGATCAGCGGAATGGACGATGGCGGTACAGCAAAGGCCTGGGGGACTATTTTAGTGAATCTCGGTATTCTAACGGTAGTCTTTATCTATGTTTACCGGAAATTGGCTGAGGAGTCTTAGCTGCAGTTCAGACCATGCCGTGTACTTAGTGCCTCGTAAAATCAGTAACTGCCACATAAGCCGACCTAAATTTCCGATAGCACTACTCCACAAGCCTCAGCGTAGCCTGCTACGCCTGCGTTTGTGGAGCAGCACTCTCGAAAATTTATCTCAGCTTAAATTGCAGTTACTTATTTTACGATGTATTAGCTGCAAGGTCTCGTAGCTAATGAAGTAGTGGTTATCCTATAGAAATGGCTGGCGCACCTTGTTTGTTTAATGTATAATAAATATAATATTCGGATGACAGGAGGTAAGGTATAATGGGAGAATTATCGAAACTGCCCAATATAGGAGCGGTGGTGGAAGAACAGCTTCGGGAGGCCGGCATTACTACGTTTGATCAGCTCCGGGCGATGGGAAGTAAACAGGCCTGGCTGAAAATACAGGAGATCGATTCATCCGCCTGTATCCACCGTCTGTATTCGCTGGAGGGCGCAATACGGGGGATCAAGAAGGCGCAGCTGCCTCCGGATGTAAAAGAGGATCTGAAGGATTTTTATAATCATTTTAAAATGTAATCAACAAAGATTTATATAAGATGAACTGGACTGCATGAAAAAGGCCCGCCGGACTGAGCGATATAGTTTTGGCGGGCTTTTTTTGTCTTTCTTTGCGTATTAATTCTCGTATATGGCAGCGATATCATATAATCTGCGCTTCATTTCTGTACGGATATGTAACGGCTCTAAACACTCGCATTTGTCTCCAAAACTGAGAAGAATATTGTAGTAATATTCGTTCTCTATGAAAGGAAAACTAGCAATGCAATGCTCATTACCGTCCGGCGAGAAGTCTTCATAAGTACAATAATCAAGTACCCTGTCCATGACAGAGTTATGAAAACGAATTTTGATTTTGGTCTGCATAGATGCCAAAATATCAGCAAAATATAACTGCGGTTTTTGATAATCACGTGGTGCAAAAGTTTCCTCGTTCATTTGCAGATTTGACATACGGGATAGTCTGAATAAGCGAAAATCATTCCTTTTATGGCAATACCCCTGCAAATACCAATGACTGCTTTTCAATACAAGCTGATAGGGTTCGGCTGTTCGTGCAGTTTTATTTCCGTAGCGGTCTGCATAATCAAATGAAATTAGTTTGCTTTCCTGTAAAGCTGTTTTGATTATTTCTAAATAGGGTTGTATGTTTATGTTCCCCATCCACGGACTTAAGTCTATATATATTTGACTTGCCTTTAATTCTATGTTTTTCGCCTGGTCGGCGGGGATAAAGCTCTTGACTTTCGCAAGGGCATTTACCAGTTCACTGCCGCTTATCATATTGGAAAGACTGGAAAGTCCCATTAAAATAGCGGAAAGGTCGGCAGTCGAAAACACCTTTTTATCCACCTTGTAATTCTGCATGATTTCAAAGCCGCCGCCGATTCCCGATGCCCCGCGGACAGGAATACCTGCCATGTTGATCGCGTCTATGTCCCGGTAGATTGTGCGGCGGGAAACTTCAAACATATCTGCTAACTCCTGTGCGCCTACTCGCTCTTTATCAAGGAGTATCATAATAATACTAATAAGCCTGTCAACTTTCATGTGAGAACCACCTTTCAAAACGTAACAGTTCGGGCAGGCCGGAACTGTTACTCAAAAATTTATTTTAAATATAAATTGTTGCCATAATATTGTCAACAATTAGATGTTGACATAAAAACTCTGATTATCTCAAAAAAGCCCGGAAATACGGGCATTTCACGGGATATGAGAACTGAATTTACTACTCATTTACTACATTCGGATTGAGCCTTGACACGCTGCTTTCTCCCGTGAAGTACCCCCTACCCAAATAGGACACATCAAAAATTGAATACGACACCGCAAGAAGCGGCGTTCTCTTTTCCCTGCGGGGAAATAAGGGACGCTGCTTTTTTTGCGCCTAAAACCAGAAAGGAGGCGACCGCCTATGTACTTCACATCCGGCGACGACCGGGCCTTTGAACAGCTCATGCAGGAGAGGCCGGGCGCAGACCACTTTGACAACGGCGAGGCCGGAGCGCCGGAGGATTGCGGCACCTGCCGCTTTTACCGCCCGTACTGGAAGTATCAGTTTTGCGTCTACGCAGAATGTCCCTACCAGCCGGGCAAGCTCACCGCCCTTGACGGCGCGGCGAAATTCCAAGTGAAAGGAGTTGACGACGAAATGGCAGTTTTTCGCGTGGAGAAAAACCGGGGCTACACGGTCATGTCGAACCACCACCTGCGGAACAAAGACCTATCCCTAAAGGCCAAGGGCCTGCTGTCGCAAATGCTGTCCTTGCCGGAGGACTGGGACTTTACCCTAAAGGGCCTATCCCTTATCAACCGGGAACAGATCGACGCTATCCGGGCGGCTGTCTGGGAGCTGGAACAGGCCGGGTATATCGTCCGTTCCCGTGAGCGCGACGGGCAGGGGCGGCTTCGCGGCGCGGACTATCTTATTTACGAGCAGCCCCAGCCAGTGCCGGATTCCCCTACGTTGGAAAATCCAATGTTGGAAAAACCAACACAGGAAAAGCCTACGCAGGGAAAACCAATGCAATTAAATAAAGATAGACAAATAAAAGAACCATTAACTACGGATGGATTAAATACCGATTCCATTCCTATCCTTTCCCCTCCCTCTCCTTTAGAGGACGGGGCGGCAGAGCCGCCGGAACGGAATGGAAAGGAAGCGGCGACACAGAGCGCCGTAGCGATTTATCGGGAAATCATCATGGACAATATCGAGTATTCCCATCTGGTACAGAACACCCGGCTTGACCGGGAGCTGTTGGACGAGATCGTGGACTTGCTTGTGGAAACCGTATGCAGCGCCAGAAAGACCATCCGCGTTGCCGGGGACGATTACCCCGCCGAGCTGGTAAAGGCCAAGCTGATGAAGCTGAACAGTTCCCATATCGAGTTTGTCTTTGACTGTATCAGCAAGAACACTACGGAAATTCGCAACATCAAGAAGTACCTGCTGGCGGCGCTGTTCAATGCGCCAAGCACAATCAGCGGTTACTATACGGCGCTGGTGGCCCACGATATGAACACCGGCAAAATCTGAAAGGAGGACGGCCCTATGAAACAGGGTGCATTGATTTTTGACGAACAGACAGACCGCTACGACATCCGCTTTGATTTGGCGGACTACTACGGCGGCCTGCACTGTGGGGAAACCCTTGACGTGATGGTGGGCGGCAGGTGGAGGCCGACCCGCATTGAAATGGCGGAGAAATGGTATCTTGTCGGCATACGCGCCGACGACCTCTCCGGCCTGCGGGTACGGATTTAAGCCGCGCCGCCTGCCTGCTTGACTTCCAAAGGAGGGATGGCAGTTGCAGGAAGAAGTCGATCAGAAAACCATAGCGTTAGCAATCAAGACCGGCAAGCTCACCGGCCAAGCGCTGCAAGCGGCCATGAAGAAGTATCTGGAAGCCCGGAAAAAGGGCAAGGCCAGACTTCCCCACGGCCAGCAGAGCTTGCGGAAGCTCAAACGGGACGGTTCCGCGCTGTCCAATATCGAAATCACCGAGGCCAACATCGGCCTGTTTAAGCCCTGCGCCAAGAAATACGACCTTGATTTTAGCCTGCGGAAAGACAATACCACCCATCCGCCCCGCTATATCGTGATTTTTAAGACCAAGCAGGCGGACAATCTGGAACAGGCGTTCAAGGAGTTCACAGCCAAGAAGCTAAACCGGGAGGAACGGCCCTCCATCCGAAAGACCCTATCCGCCATGAAACAAAAGGCTGCGGCCAAAGAGAAACAGCGGGCCAAGGAGAAAGTCAAGGAAAGGGGGCTGTCGCTGTGAAGCCAGAAGTAAAAAAACTGATAATTGCCAACCTGCCCTATCTCCTGTTTGTCTATCTGTTCGGCAAGCTGGGGCAGGCATACCGGCTGGCGTCCGGGGCGGATATTTCGGAAAAGCTGCTGCACTTCCTCGACGGGTTTTCAGCGGCCTTTGAGAGCGCCGCCCCCAGCTTCCACGGCTTTGACCTGCTAATCGGCGTGACCGGTGCGGCGCTGCTGCGGCTGATGGTGTACCTGAAAGGCAAGAACGCCAAGAAATACCGGCGCGGGGTAGAGTATGGCAGCGCCCGTTGGGGCGGCCCCAAAGATATAGCCCCGTACATCGACCCCGTGTTTGATAACAATATCCTGCTGACACAGACGGAACGCCTCACCATGAACAACCGGCCCAAAGACCCCAAGACGGCCAGAAACAAAAACGTGCTGGTGATCGGCGGCTCCGGCAGCGGCAAGACGCGATTTTTTGTGAAGCCCAGTGCGCCCGTAAGGGCGGTATAAATCCTACCTTGAGCAAGTAGTAGGTAAAAGTATCAAGCGGCATTGTGCCGCAACCTATCATTCCCCGTCTTACCCCAAAAGGGAAACCGGAGGGCGACCATAGCATGACGGAGGACACGGGGCGCTGAAGCCTCAGAAGCGCCGGCGTGACGGAATGAAAATCCACGTATGAGGATGGAAGCTAGACTGCTTGAATGACAGCCTGAAATCGGGACCAAGAGCGTACCCCTGACGTAGAGAGGTTGTACTCGTCAGTGTTCCTGACAGTCGCATTGTTTGGCTATGCGGCTGCTGATACTCGGAGCAGGTTCAGCCACGGGAAAGTGGAAAAAGGCGAACGTCACATACCGACAACGTGGAACGCTTGTTTATACCGTACTAAACGGGGATTGCCTAAAGTGAAATGCCGAAAGGCTATGAAAACGCTGAAATGCGGGGTTCTGAATATTCACCATGGCAACAGAGTTCCCATAGTAGTCTGCGGACGGGAAAGCCGTCTACATGGCAAAGGGGAACAGTGAATCATTTTCAAAACAGAAAGGATGGTGTGTGAGACACTATGAGAAATCCGATTCATGTCTTGAAAAGCCTTGAAGAAAAGGCAAGTGTAAGTAACTACAAATATGAAAGATTATATCGCAACCTATACAATCCAGAGTTCTATCTCCTTGCATATGCGAACATTGCGAAATCGCAGGGGAGCATGACGCAGGGGGTAGACGGGCAGACGCTGGACAACATGAGCCTGCCGAGAATTAACCGGATTATTGAATCCATACGCAACAGGACATATCAGCCAAAGCCTGCAAAAAGAAAGTACATTCCTAAAAAGAACGGGAAACTTCGCCCGTTGGGAATCACTTCTACTGATGATAAGTTAGTGCAGGAAGTGGTCAGAATGATTCTTGAAGCAATCTATGAGCCGACATTCAGCAACAATTCACACGGTTTCAGACCAAAAAGAAGCTGTCACACGGCACTTACGCAAGTGAAGAAAAACTTCACAGGTGTTACATGGATTGTCGAGGGAGACATTAAGGCGTGCTTTGATAACTTCGACCATCATGTGTTGGTTGAATTACTGCGGAAAAGGATTTCAGACGAGGCTTTTATCGGTCTAATCTGGAAGTTCCTGAAAGCCGGATATATGGAACAATGGCAGTACAACTGCACCTACTCCGGTGTTCCGCAGGGCAGCGGTATCAGTCCGATATGTGCAAACATCTACCTCAGCGAACTGGACAACTATATGCAGGAATACAAAGAAAAGTATGATTGCGAGCCAGAACGCAGAAGGACGACCAGAGAATACGAGCGGGCGTCCCGGAGATACAGAAAGGCACGTAAAGCGTTAATGGGCGCAGAAAAATCAACTCCTGAACTGGTAAAAGAATTTAAGGATTCCAGAAGGAAGAAGATGAATCAGCACTATTACAATCCGTTTGAGGAAGGCTTCAAGAAAATCCAGTACAACCGTTACGCCGATGATTTTGTAATCGGCGTTATCGGCTCCAAAAAGGACGCAGAAAAAATCAAGGAAGATGTAAAAATCTTTCTCCAAGAAAAACTGCATTTGGAAATGTCCGAGGAAAAGACGAAAGTCACCCATTCCAGTAAGCCGGTACGCTATCTGGGGTACGATTTCAAAGTAATCCATTCCAAGAACATGAAGCGTTGTAAAAACGGCGACATGAAACGGGTGTGGTATGGAAAAGTATTCCTGTATATGCCGAAAGAAAAATGGATTAAAAAAGCGATGGAACGGGGAGCGATACAGGTGAAACGCAACAATGACACAGGCAAAGAAATGTGGCGGCCTATGCCAAGGAAAGACCTGATGAACCGCAGCGACGCAGAGATTGTGTCTACTTTCAATTCCGAAATTCGAGGGTTATATAACTTCTATCGGATAGCAGAAAACGTAGGCGCATTGCACAAGTATTACTACATGGTGCGGTACAGCATGTTAAAAACTCTGGCAGGAAAGCACAGAACGAATGTCAGTGTTATTAAGAAGCGGCACATGGTAAACGGAGTACTGAGAATCCCATACGATACAACTAAGGGACGTAAATACTGCGAATTTTACCATGATGGATTCAGAAAGCACAGCGACGGCTATGACAATGTGGCAGACGTTATGCCGAGTTATAGGAAATATGACAGCAGGCACACGATAGTAAACCGCATAAAAGCCGGAGTATGCGAGATTTGCGGGGAACATGCAGACTATTTATGTATGCACCACGTAAGAACGCTGAAATCGCTGAAAGGCAGGGATATATTTGAGCAGAAAATGCTGAAAATGAGAAGAAAATCTCTGGCTCTCTGCCCTGACTGCTTTGAACTCTTACACGAAACCAAAGAATCAAGGTGATTCATGGAAAGCCGGATACGCTGAGAGGTGTACGTCCGGTTTGGGAGGCGGCTCCCTGAAACCTACTGATGAAAGTCAGCAAGGCGCAGGGTGCCTACCTCATACCTCATGCAGTGCGTGTCCAAGGACTATCCGACCTCTTTTGTTATCACTGACCCCAAAGGCGGCCTGATCGGGGAGGTGGGCCAGCTCCTTGTGCGAAGCGGCTACCGGGTGAAAGTGCTAAATACCATCAACTTTTCCAAGAGTATGCGGTATAACCCGTTCCGCTATATCCACAGCGAAAAGGACATCTTGAAGCTGGTAAACACGCTGATCTGCAACACCAAGGGGGAGGGCGAAAAGAGCGCCGAGGATTTTTGGGTGAAGTCGGAACGGCTTTTGTACTCCGC
The DNA here is from genome assembly GCF_009680135.1 of Eubacterium sp. BIOML-A2. Classification (NCBI taxonomy): domain Bacteria; kingdom Bacillati; phylum Bacillota; class Clostridia; order Eubacteriales; family Eubacteriaceae; genus Eubacterium; species Eubacterium sp. BIOML-A2. Next base: position 160,586 of record NZ_WKZK01000002.1, on the reverse strand, counting down.
CCTCATTGGCTATATCTGGTATGAAGCGCCGGACGATGAAATGAATTTCACGACGCTGCTTGAAATGATTAACGCCAGTGAAGCCCGCGAGGACGACCCGGAATTTCAATCGCCGGTTGACCTGATGTTTGAACGGCTGGAAGAAAAAGACCCGGAACACTTTGCCGTGCGCCAATACCGTAAATTCCTGTTATCCGCCGGCAAGACCCGTTCCTCGATTCTGATTAGCTGCGGAGCCAGATTAGCGCCCTTCGACATCCGGGAAGTGCGGGAGCTGATGGAGGACGACGAGTTGGAGCTTGACACCATCGGGGATGAAAAAACGGCCCTGTTCCTCATTATGAGCGACACGGACACGACCTTTAATTTCATTCTGGCTATGGTGCAGAGCCAGCTTATCAACCTTTTGTGCGACCGGGCGGATGATAAATACGGCGGGCGGCTGCCCGTCCATGTACGGCTGATTTTGGACGAGTTCGCCGTGCGCTCGTAAGCGGAACCCATTCGTTCCGCGCGGGCTTGTTTGTAATCTATCTTTAGCAAGATAGTAGGTTCAATGTGAGGGCTTCGCAGAAGCCTAATTCCTATCATCAACCGACTTATCCGAAAGGGAAACCGGACGGGGAGTATAGCATGTCGGTAACGGTGCTATTCAGTCAGCTATCAGACTGTGAACGGGCATCAAGATGAAACGTCATGTATGAGGTTAAACAGCTATACTGCTTAAATGACAGCCAGAGGGGCTTTATCGTCAGCACTGACGGAAGATAGCTATTATACGTCAGGCAGTGCAGGGTGTACGCAGAGTTGTGCGAACTGCGTCTACACATCACATTCCGCACTGACCAGCCGCAATAAGCGGAAAATGGCGAACGTCGTAACCGACAACATGACACGCTTGTACAGACAAGCCTAAACGAGGATAGTCTAAACAGGAACGCTTATCATTTTAAGCTATGGCAGTAAGTGTCTGAATATCCTGCAAGGCTACGGAGTCTCCATAGTAGTCTGAGGCGGTAATACCGTACACATGGCGAAGGGAGACAGCTATACGACTGAAATAATTTAGGAAAGGTGTGTGAGACACTATGAGAAGTCCAAAGATTATTTTGGAAAATCTACAGAAACACTCGAAAGAGGAAAACTACAAGTATGAGAGACTGTATAGGAATCTTTACAACGAAGATTTTTATTTGCAGGCTCTCCAAAACATCTATGCCAACAAGGGAGCGATGACACCCGGCATAGATGGGCTGACACTCGACGGATATGGTAAAGAAAGAGTGGAGCGGATTATCAATGCAGTAAAAGACCACAGCTATCAGCCGAATCCAGTCCGCAGGCAGTATATCAAAAAGAAGAACGGGAAAATGAGACCGCTCGGAATCTCATCATCTGATGACAAGCTGGTGGAGGAAATCGTAAAAATGATACTGGAAAGTATCTATGATCCGACGTTCTCCAACTATTCCCACGGTTTCAGACCGGGCAGAAGCTGCCACACAGCACTTTTACAGTTACAGCAGAACTTTACTGGTGTGAAATGGTTTGTGGAGGGAGATATAAAATCGTATTTTGATACGATAGACCACCATAATCTCATCAATATCCTGCGCAGGAGGATAAAGGACGAAGCATTTATAGAGCTTATCTGGAAATTTCTGGGAGCAGGATATATGGAGAACTGGGAATACAACGCTACTTTCAGTGGAATAGCCCAGGGTTCCGGTATCAGCCCTATCCTTGCGAACATCTATCTGAATGAATTTGACAGATTCATGGAGGATTATAAAAAGAAGTTCGACAGGGGAACGGGCAGGAAAAGGAATAATGAATACACCAGAAAACAGTCGCACCGCCAACGATGCAAGAATAAAATCCGAAAAGAATGGGACGGATACTCGGACGCAGAAAAACAGGAGGCATTACGCCGCCTGTCAGAGCTAAAAAGAGAGTTCCAGAAAATCCCTATGGGAGACCCGATGGACAAAAACTATAAGCGGATTCAATATGTGCGGTATGCCGATGATTTTCTTATTGGTGTAATCGGCAGTAAAGAGGACGCAGAAAAGATTAAAGCAGACATCGGGAAATTCTTTGAGGAAACGCTGAAACTGGAATTGTCTGCGGAAAAGACGCTCATTACAAACAGTGACGACAAAGCGAGGTTCCTCGGCTATGACGTTACGGTATGTAACGACAGTGCAGTGAAGAAAGCCAGAGGAAAAGGTACAACTAAAGCCTATACTGGCAAAATCAAGCTGTACCTGCCGAAAGAAAAATGGGTAGGTAAGCTGTTAAGCTATGGCGTGCTGAAAATCGTGTCAAAGGCGGGAGAAAAAGAAGTCTGGAAGCCATTACAGCGGAATGACTATATATTTCTGCCAGTGCATGAAATGGTGCGGAAATACAATGCGCAGATTCGGGGGATTTATAACTATTACCGCCTTGCGAGTAATGTTTCCGTACTGAATAAGTTCCATTATGTTATGGAATACAGCCTGTACAAGACAGTTGCGGCAAAATACCGTATTACGATGACAAAAGCAAAGCTCAAATATACCAAAAACAAAGAGTTCAGAGTACCGTACAAAACCCAGAGAGGCGTGAAGTATGCAGTATTTTACAACGATGGTTTCCGAAAAGTGAAATATGCTCTCGGAGGTTATGTTGATGTAATACCCGAATATGAGCAGATGAACAAGCCGAAAGAACTGTTTTTCAGATACAAGGCGAACGTCTGTGAGATGTGCGGTGCATATGTGCCTGCGGTTAAGGTATATCAGGTTAAAAGTATGAGCGACCTTGATGTGAACACAGACTGGGGAGCGATTATGAATAAGAAAAAAAGAAAAACGCTTGTAGTATGCGGAGACTGTTACAACAGAATCCATAAATAATGTAGAGAATGTATAGTGGGGAGCCGTATACATCGAGAGGTGTACGTGCGGTTCCGGGGCGAGGACTCGGAAACCTGCTGTTGTGAAGCAGTAAGGCGCCGGATTCTTAGCCTACAACATCGGCCAGATACCAAATTTTGACAAGCTGATTGCCACCATCCGAAGCCGGGAAATCTCGGCTTCTATCATTTTACAAAGCCAATCGCAGCTAAAGGCCATTTACAAGGACGCGGCGGAAATCATTTCCGACAACTGCGATTGTACGCTTTTCCTTAGTGGCAGAGGCAAGAACGCCAAGGAGATCGCGGACGTGCTGGGGAAAGAAACCATTGATAGCTACAACCAGAGCGAGAACCGGGGCGCGCAGACCTCCCATGGATTGAATTATCAGAAGTTAGGAAAGGAGTTGATGAGCCAGGACGAAATCGCAACGATGGACGGAGGCAAGTGTATTTTGCAGGTACGCGGCGTGAGGCCGTTTTTCTCGGAGAAGTACGACATTACCCGCCACCCCCGCTATAAGTACCTCTCGGACGCCGATAAAAAGAACACCTTTGACGTGGACAGATACTTGTCGTCCATGCGCCGCAAAAAGCGGCGTGTGGTATCGGAGGATGAAGCCTTTGAGCTTTACGACATTGACCTGTCGGACGAAGATTCCGCCGACCAGTAAGGCGGCTGGCAAAGAAAGGAGCCTGACCTATGAAACACTCGGACGAAATTACATTTGCGGATTGCTTCAAGTCGATAGAGAACGTCTATCGCGCCATTTTTTCTGTTGCCGTCATGTGCCGGTGGATAGCGGAACACAACACCGTCCCCACCGACGCGGAGGCCGTACAGATGGAAATGGAAATCAACCGGCAAGTGTGTGACGCATGGGCGGAAATCTATGTGACTGCCCTGCGGGAATGGCTGGGCGGCCAATAACTCCGGGCCGCCTGCGGATTGTGACGCTGTTGCCGGGAAATGACCGGCAGCTTTTTTTGAAACCAAACAACATCACAATCTGAATGTATGGAGGTAATTTATGGATTTTTTCAATTCTGCTGTTGACGTTTTACAGACTATCGTTGTGGGCCTCGGCGGTGCGCTTTGCGTGTGGGGAGGTGTCAATCTTTTGGAGGGGTACGGGCAGGACAACCCGGCCTCCAAAAGCCAAGGGGTCAAGCAGTTAGTCGCGGGCGGCGGCGTGGCGCTGATCGGCGTTACCCTTGTTCCGCTGCTCTCCGGGCTGCTGGGATAACCGGCCCAATGCCAACCGCTAACCTTAGAATCGCCCCCGCGCCCTCCCTCTTTTTGGGAGGGCGCGGGAAAGGAGGTGTACCCACATGATCGGTGATTTGATTGGGGAATGGATAAAAGGAATCCTGATTGACGGTATCATGGGGAACCTGTCAGGGCTGTTTAACACCGTGAATACCAAAGTCGGGGAAATCGCGTCGGACGTGGGGAGTACCCCGCAGGACTGGAACGGCGGTATTTTTTCTATGCTGCAATCCCTGTCGGAAACGGTAATCGTCCCTATCGCGGCGGCCATTCTCGCCCTTGTGATGTGCTATGAGCTGATTGAAATGATTGTAGAAAAGAACAATATGCACGATTTTGACAGCTCCATGTTTTTCCGCTGGATGTTCAAGAGCGCCTTTGCCATCCTCATTGTGACGAACACATGGAATATCGTCATGGGCGTGTTCGACGCCACGCAACAAGTCGTCAACCAGAGCGCCGGGGTAATCATCGGGGAAACCAGCATTGACTTTGACACGCTGCTGCCTGATCTGGAAAGCCGCCTTGACGCGATGGACATTGGGCCGCTGCTCGGCCTGTGGTTCCAGACCCTTGTGGTGGGGCTGACGATGAACATTCTTTCCATCTGCATTTTCCTTGTGACCTACGGGAGAATGATTGAAATATACGCTGTGACCGCGCTGGGGCCTATCCCCCTTGCCACGCTGGGAAACGCGGAGTGGCGCGGCGTCGGCCAGAACTATTTGAAATCCCTGCTGGCGCTGGGCTTCCAAGCCTTTCTCATTATGGTGGTTGTCGGGATTTATGCGGTGCTGATTCAGGAGATCGGCACGGCGGACGACATTTCCGGCGCGATATGGGGCTGTATGGGCTATACCGTTTTGCTTTGCTTCTGTCTGTTCAAGACCGGCAGCATATCGAAAGCCGTATTTACTGCACACTGACAGACAGGAGGAACACCAACCATAGAGGAAACACAAAAGAAAACCTACAACATCATTTACGCCGACCCGCCGTGGCGCTATGAACGGAAAGCGGTACAGGGGGCGGCGGAAAAGCACTATCCCACGATGGGGATTGACGAGCTGTGCGCCCTGCCAGTGGAAACGCTGGCTGACCGGGACTGCCTGCTGTTTTTGTGGGCCACATTCCCGCAGCTTCCAGAGGCGTTGCGGCTGATTAAGGCGTGGGGCTTCACATTCAAGACCGTGGCCTTTGTCTGGCTGAAATTAAACCGCAAAAGCCCCACATGGTTTTACGGGCTGGGCTACTGGACAAGGGGAAACGCGGAAATCTGCCTGCTTGCCAAGCGGGGCCAGCCGAAGCGCCATTCTAAAAGCGTCCATCAGTTTATCATTTCCCCCATTGAGGAACACAGCAAGAAACCAGACATTACCCGCGAGAAAATCATAGAGCTGGCGGGCGACCTGCCTCGCGTGGAACTGTTCGCAAGACAGAAAACCCCCGGCTGGGAGGTGTGGGGCAACGAAGTGGACAGCGACGTTTCACTGTCCGTATCAGAAACGAGGTGATATTTTATGGCTTATGTAACTGTTCCCAAGGATTTTACCCGCGTGAAATCCAAGGTGGTGTTTGGGCTGACGAAACGGCAGCTCATTTGTTTTGGCGGTGCGCTGCTTGTAGGCGTCCCGCTTTTCTTTTTACTTAGGGGCCGCGTCCCCACTAGCGCGGCGGCACTGATTATGGTGTTCGCCATGCTTCCGGGCCTGCTTCTGGCCCTCTATGAGCGCCACGGCCAGCCCCTTGAAGTGGTGGTATGGCAGATCATCCAGTGCTGCTTTCTTATGCCGAAAGAGCGCCCCTACCAGACCAACAACGCCTATTCTGCCCTTGTGCGGCAGCGACAAATGGAAAAGGAGGTAAACGCCATTGTCCAAAAAGCAAAGGAACGAAGCGCCGGAAAAAAAGCCGGTAAAGCTGACCCGCGCAGAAAAGAAAGAGATTCAGGCCGTCATCCGCAAGTATAAGGGCGACGGCAAGCCCCACTCCGCACAGGAGAGTATTCCCTACGAGGCCATGTATCAGGACGGGATTTGCCGCCTGACGCCCCGCACGTTCTCCAAGTGTATCGAGTTTGCGGACATCAGCTATCAGCTCGCGCAGGCGGACACCAAGACGGCCATCTTTGAAAACCTGTGCGATTTATACAACTATCTGGACGCCTCTATCCACGTCCAGTTTTCTTTTATCAACCACAAGATCGACCCTAAGCAGTACGCCAAGAGCTTTGAAATCCGGGCGCAGGGGGATGATTTTGACGACATCCGGGCCGAGTATTCCGCCATCCTGAAAGACCAGCTTGTAAGCGGGAACAACGGCCTCATGAAACGGAAATTCCTGACCTACACCATCGAGGCCGACAACCTGAAACTGGCCCGCGCAAGGCTGCGCCGCATTGAAACCGACCTCTTAGGCTATTTCAAGAGCATGGGGGCCGTGGCGTGGGGGCTGGACGCGAAAGCTCGTCTGGAAGTCATGTACAGCATTTTCCACCCGGACGGGGAGCCGTTTCCATTCGATTGGAAATGGCTGGCCCCCTCCGGCCTCTCCACCAAGGACTTTATCGCCCCGTCCTCGTTCCGTTTCGGAAATGCCCGGCTGTTTGGGCTGGGTGGCAAGTATGGGGCTGTGAGCTTCTTAAACATCCTTTCCCCGGAGCTGTCGGATGAAATGCTGGCGGACTTCCTCAACACGGAAAACGGGATTGTCGTCAACCTCCATGTGCAGGCCATCGACCAGAGCGAGGCCATTAAAACCGTCAAGCGGAAAATCACCGACCTTGACGCCATGAAGATTCAGGAACAGAAACGGGCCGTCCGCAGCGGTTACGACATGGATATACTTCCCAGCGACCTTGCCACCTACGGGCAGGACGCCAAGGAGCTATTAAAGACCTTGCAGAGCCGGAATGAACGGATGTTTCAGCTCACCTTTCTGGTGCTGAACACCGCCGACACCCGGCAAAAGCTGGACAACGATGTATTTTGGGCCGCAGGCGTGGCGCAGAAATACAACTGTTCGCTTGTCCGTCTGGACTACCAGCAGGAGCAGGGCCTTATGAGCAGCCTCCCTTTGGGGGCCAGCCACATCAAAATTGAGCGTTCCCTGACGACTTCCAGCGTAGCCGTATTCGTGCCTTTCGTGACGCAGGAGCTTTTTCAGGGCGGCGACGCCATGTATTACGGCGTCAACGCCAAGACCGGCAACATGATTATGCTGGACAGGAAGCGGGCGCGCTGCCCCAACGGTTTAAAGCTGGGAACCCCCGGAAGCGGCAAGTCCATGAGCTGTAAATCCGAGATTTTGAGCGTGTTCCTCTGTACGCCGGACGACGTGTATATCTGTGACCCGGAGGCGGAGTATTACCCCCTTGTCAAGCGGCTTCACGGTCAGGTGGTGAAGCTCTCGCCCACCAGCAAAAGCTATGTGAATCCGCTGGACATCAACCTGAATTACTCCGAGGATGAAAGCCCGCTGGCCTTAAAATCCGACTTTGTGCTGTCGTTCTGTGAGCTTGTCATGGGCGGCAAGAACGGGCTGGAAGCCATCGAAAAGACGGTGATTGACCGGGCCGTGCAGGTGATCTACCGGCTCTATCTGGCAGACCCCCGCCCGGAAAATATGCCAATACTTTCCGATCTCCACCAAGCCCTGTTAGACCAGCATATCCCGGAGGCTGACCGGGTGGCGCAGGCCCTTGACCTGTATGTGTCCGGCTCCCTGAACGTCTTTAACCACCGTACCAACGTGGACATTGAAAGCCGGATTGTGGCCTTTGACATCAAGGAGTTAGGCAAGCAGCTAAAGAAAATCGGTATGCTGATTGTCCAAGACCAGATTTGGGGCCGGGTGACGCAGAACCGCAGCCAGGGCAAGGCGACGTGGTTCTTTTGTGATGAATTTCACCTGCTTTTGCGGGAGGAACAAACGGCGGCCTTTTCCTGCGAGATTTGGAAGCGTTTCAGGAAGTGGGGCGGCGTCCCGACAGGTGCCACCCAGAACGTGAAAGACCTCCTTTCCTCCCCGGAAATCGAGAACATTTTGGAAAACAGCGACTTTATCTGCCTGTTAAATCAGGCCAGCGGTGATAGGAAAATCCTTGCGGAACGGCTGAACATTTCCCCCCAGCAGCTACGGTATGTGGACAATTCCGAACCCGGCGAGGGGCTTTTGATTTATGAGAACGTGATTCTGCCGTTTAAGAACCCGATCCCGAAGAACACGCAGCTCTACCAGATCATGACGACCCGGTTAGGCGAGGGGGCCACAATATGAGCGCCGGGCCAGATAGGAGGTGATTTACCATGAAGCGCCCCTTAAAACCCCGTGATAAAATCACCCAGCGCATGACCCACGACGGGCTGACGCTGGATAACCAGACCACCGGCGAGAACGTCAACGTGTCCAGCCGGGAGGCCGAGCAGGAATATACCGCCGAGCCGGGCGGCACGGCGGAAAAAGCACTGGAACGGGCCGACCAGCTCCACAGCCGCCATAAGGCGAAGCAGGCGGCCAAGGACGCCGGAGAGGTAGTGGCGGAGGGAGGCGAAGCCCTGCACCGGCCCACCTCCCGCCTGCAATTTACCGCCGAGGAACGGGCCTCCCCGGAGCTTGCCCCCTATATCAAAAAAGCCGAGAAACGGGCGGATAAGCTGGACGCGGCCAAAGACGCCCTCCCGAAGAAGCGCGTACTTACCAAGGAAACCGTCTACGATGAAGCCAAGGGAAAGGCCAAGAGTAAACTTCACTTTGAAAAAGTGGAAAAAGACCCGCCGAAGCTCAAAACCAATCCGGCCAGCCGCCCCGTACAGGAGGCGGGGCTATATCTCCACGGGAAAATCCACGAGGTAGAACACGAAAACGTGGGCGTGGAGGGCGGCCACAAGGGGGAAGAACTGGCCGAGCGTCAGGCGGGCAAGGCCCTAAGAAGCACCAGACAGCGGCATAAGCTAAAGCCCTACCGGGCCGCAGCCAAGGCCGAGAGGAAATCCATAGCCGCCAACGCCGAGTTTGTGTATCAAAAATCCCTGCGGGATAACCCGGAAATGGCGCAGGCGGTAAAGAACCCGGTTTCCCGCTTCTGGCAGAAGCAGAAAATCAAGCGGCAGTATGCCAAGGCAGCGCGGGCGGCGGGCCAGACGGCACAGGGCGCGGCCAGCACCGCCAAGACCACGGCCACCACAGCCAGGAAAGCCGCCAAGGAAAGCAAAAAGGCCGCCTCCTTTGTGGCCCGCCACTGGAAAGGGGCGCTGCTGATCGGCGGCGTGGGCCTGCTTCTCATGCTGATTATGGGCGGCCTGCAATCCTGCACCGCCATGTTCGGCAGCGCCGGGACGGGGCTTGCGGCCACCTCCTATCTGTCCGAGGACAGCGATATGCTGGGGGCCGAGGACGCCTACGCCGGGATGGAGGCCGACTTGCAGCATGAGCTTGACAACTACGAAAGCCTGCACCCCGGCTACGACGAGTACCGTTTTGATTTGGACGAAATCAGCCATGACCCCTATGTGCTGACATCTATCCTCTCCGCGCTCCACGGCGGGGCGTTTACGCTGGACGAGGTACAGGGCGATCTTGCCATGCTCTTTGAACAGCAATACACCCTGACGCAGACCATTGAAACGGAAATCCGTTACCGCACGGAAACGAGGACAGACAGCGAGGGCAACGAGTACGAGGTGGAAGTCCCCTATACCTACTATATCTGCAACGTGACACTTACCAACAACGACTTATCCCACCTGCCCGTTTATCTCATGGACGAGGAACAGTTAAGCCTGTACGCGGCCTATATGCAGACATTAGGCAACCGGCCAGACCTCTTTCCAACCGGCAGCTATCCCCATGCCTCCACCGTCAAGGAGCCGACCTACTATGAAATCCCCCCGGAAGCTTTGGAAGATGAAACCTTTGCGGCCATGATTGCGGAAGCGGACAAATATGTGGGCTATCCCTATGTGTGGGGCGGCAGCTCTCCAAGCACCAGCTTTGATTGTTCCGGCTTTATTAGCTGGGTACTCAATCAGAGCGGATGGAGCGTCGGGCGGCAGACGGCGCAGGGGCTTTATAACCTCTGTACCCCCGTCACAGCGGGGCAGGCCAAGCCCGGCGATTTGGTGTTTTTCGTCGGCACCTACGACACTCCCGGCGTTTCCCATGTGGGGCTTTATGTGGGTAATTCCGTCATGCTGCACTGTGGCGACCCCATTTCTTACACAAATCTAAATTCAAGTTACTGGCAATCTCACCTATTTTGTTACGGGCGTCTACCCTGACGCCAGAAAGGAGTTTTAGACTATGGCAGCAAATAAACTTGACCGTATTGAAAAGGACATTGAGAAAACCAAGGGCAAGATCGCGGAATTGCAGAAACAGCTCCGGGAGCTGGAAGCGGCAAAGACCGAACAGGAAAACTTGCAGATCGTCCAGCTTGTGCGCGGTCTGAACATGACCCCGCAGGAGTTCGCCGCCTTTGTGCGCGGCGGCGCTCTGCAAGCGCCCCCGGCCCCGCAGCCGGAGTTTGAACAGGAGGGAAACGCTGATGAAGAATAAGCTCATTCGCAGATTTACCGTGACGCTGGTCGCTGTGCTTTGCATGGCGGCTTTTTCCGTCACCGCCTACGCCGGGGGCGCTGACCCTGACCCGGAGCCGCTGCCGGAAACCACCGAGGCCCCTTTGCCGGAGGAAACGGAGGAACCCACCACCGGGGGCATAGAGATGGAGCCGGAGGGCGTACCCGTCACCCCGGAGGGCAACGCGGCTCTGGTAGATGATTTCTACGGGGATAAACAGCTTATCACCGTCACAACCAAGGCCGGGAATTATTTCTATATCCTGATTGACCGGGCCAACGAGGACAAGGAAACCTCCGTGCATTTCCTGAACCAAGTGGACGACGCCGACCTGCAAGCGTTGTTGGAGGACGGCGAACAGGAGCCGCAAGCCTGCACCTGCACGGCCAAGTGTGAAGCCGGAGCCGTCAACACGGCCTGCCCGGTTTGTAAGAATAACCTGACCGCCTGCGCCGGGCCGGAGCCGGAACCCGTAGGCGAGGAAGAACCGGCAGCGCCGGAGAAAGAAAGTGGCGGTATGGGCGGCCTTGTGGTGTTCCTTGTGGTAGCGCTGGCAGGCGGCGGCGCGGCCCTTTACTTCTTTAAGCTCCGTAAGCCGAAAGCGGATGTCAAGGGCAGCGATGATCTGGATGAGTACGACTTTGGCGAGGACGAAGAAGAAGCCCCGGAGCCGGACGACGCCACCGATGGGGACGCCCAAGAGCCGGGGGAAGATTTGTTGATAGAGGAAGAAGCAACAGAAACGAATAAGGAGGACGAGGAATGAGTATTCAGTTAGTGATTGCAGAGAAGCCGAGCGTAGCCCGCAGCATTGCAGGCGTGACCGGCGCGGATAAGAAACAGGACGGCTACTTTGAGGGAAACGGCTATCTGGTGAGCTGGTGTATCGGCCATCTGGTTTCCCTTGCCGACGCCGGGGCCTACGACGGGCGTTTCAAGAAGTGGCGCTATGACGATTTGCCGATTCTCCCGCAGGAATGGCAGTATATCATCCCGGACGAGAAGAAAAAGCAGTTTGAAGTCCTGCGTTCCCTGATGGAGCGCCCCGATGTGGACGGCCTTGTGTGCGCCACCGACGCCGGACGCGAGGGGGAACTCATTTTCCGTTTCGTCTATCAGATGGCGGGCTGTCAAAAGCCGTTCAAGCGTCTTTGGATTTCCAGCATGGAGGACGGGGCCATCCGTGACGGCTTTGCCAGCCTGAAACCCGGCGCGGACTATGACGCCCTCTATCAATCGGCCCTTTGCCGGGCGCGGGCGGATTGGCTGGTGGGGATAAACGCCACAAGGCTTTTCTCCATCCTCTACCACAAGACCCTGACCGTGGGCCGGGTGCAGACGCCCACCTTAAAAATGCTGGTTGACCGGGAGGCCAAAATCAGCGGTTTCAAGAAAGAGAAAAATCACGTTGTCCATATCGCAGCGGGCGGCATGGAGGCGGCCAGCAGCCGCATTTCCAACCCCGGCGAGGCGGACAGCCTGAAAGCGGCTTGCGCCGGGGCGCAGGCCGTTTGTGTTTCCGTGGCGAGGGAGAAAAAGACGGAGCAGCCGCCCCGCCTCTATGACCTTACCACCTTGCAGCGGGAGGCCAACCGGCTCTTTGGCTTTACCGCCAAGCAGACCCTTGATTACGCCCAACAGCTCTACGAAAAAAAGCTGCTGACCTACCCCCGCACGGACAGCCGGTATTTAACCGACGATATGCAGCCCACAGCGGAAAGCCTTGTGTCCGGCCTCTGGCCCCTGCTTCCCTTTGCAAAGGGGCTTGACCTCTCCCCGCAGTTTGGCCGGATTCTGGACAGTAAAAAGGTGAGCGACCACCACGCCATCCTCCCCACAATGGAGTTTATCGCCAAGGGCTTTGACGGCTTGACCGAGGGGGAGAAAAAACTACTTTCCCTTGTCTGCTGCAAGCTGCTGTGCGCCGTGGCCGCGCCCCATGTGTATGAGGCCGTCACCGCCACAATCACCTGCGCCGGGAATGAATTTACCGCCAAGGGCAAAACCATCCTGACGCCGGGATGGAAAGAGATTGACCGGCGCTTTAAGGCTTCCTTTCAGACCGACGCCGACGAGGACGCGCCGGAGCTTGCGCGGGAGCTGCCGGAGATTACCGAGGGCCAGACCTTTGACAAGGTGGAGGCCAGCGCCACCGAGCATTTCACCACGCCGCCAAAGCCCTACACCGAAGATACGCTGCTGTCGGCTATGGAACGGGCCGGGGCCGAGGATATGCCGGAGGACGCCGAGAGGCAGGGCTTAGGCACACCGGCCACCCGCGCCTCCATCTTAGAAAAGCTGGTGCAGATGGGATTTATCGAGCGAAAGGGCAAGCAGCTACTTCCCACCAAGGACGGCCACAACCTTGCCTGCCTCCTGCCGGATGTGCTGACCTCTCCCCAGCTTACGGCACAGTGGGAAAAGGAGCTGACGGCGATTGCCAAGGGGGAGGCCGCCCCGGAGAGCTTCATGCAGGGCATTGAGGAAATGACGCGGGGCCTGATTGCGAACTATTCCCAGATCAGCGAGGACGCCCAGCAGTTGTTTCAAAACGAGCGTGTGGTTATCGGCAAATGCCCGCGCTGCGGGGAAAGCGTCTACGAGGGGAAAAAGAACTACTATTGCGGAAACCGGGCCTGCCAGTTTGTCATGTGGAAGAATGACCGATTTTTTGAGGAACGAAAGAAAGCGTTCACCCCGAAAATCGCCGCCGCGCTCCTTAAAAGCGGGAAAGTCAAGATAAAGGGCCTCTATTCCGTGAAAACGGGAAAGACCTACGACGGCACGGTACTTTTGGCTGATACGGGCGGGAAATACGTCAACTATCGCATAGAACGGAGGGCAAAGAACTAAAAAACAGCAAGCATAGGGAGTGTAGCCACACTCCCGAAAACTCCCTGACCCGGTACACCCTGCCGGGCCGGGGAGTTTGCTTGTTGGGGAATATCCCCAAACCCCTACGCAAAACACGACCACAGAAAGGATGTGAGGAATGAATGTCGTACAGCTCTTACGACCATGACAGCTTAGAAACGGCTGAAACCATGAAGATTGAGCGCCGGATTTACTTTGAAAGTGAACAGTCCGACCTTTCCGGCCTGGCGGCCCTGCCCTTGTCGGAGCTTTTGAAGCAGCGGGAGGAAAGCGCCGCCGCCGAACAGGAAGTGTTTAACCGTCTAAAGGAGCTGGCCGCCGCATGGGAGGAACAGGCCGGAAAGACCCTTGCCCTTGATAAAACGCTGGACTATGCCCGGACGCTTCCTGTCAAGCATACCGCAAACCAATGGGAGCCGCAGGGCGATTTTCTCCGCGTCCGCAGCAACGCCGTCTATAAAATGTCCTATTCCATTACCGAGAACACTCGGTATAACAGCGCGGCGGAGAAATCCATCCCCTATTCATGGACGCTGGACTGGAATCTTTACACCAATGCGCCGGGGAATTACGGACAGGCCAGAATCGCCGGGCAAAAGAAAGTCTTTGACAGCCGGGAAGCACTGGACAAATATCTGAATGGCCGTATCAAGGCCCACCAGCATTTGTTTACGGAAATCTCCCCGGCCATCCTCAAGGAGTACGCCGACTATTTCAAGGTGAATGGCCTTTTGCTCCCCGGTTACACCATCGAGGGGGAAGCGCCCAGTCAGGCCGCCGAGCTGCCCCAGCAGACCACCGGGGCCGAAAAAGAACAGCCGGAGCCGTCCCCTGCTATCCAACCGCCTGAAAGGAGGGAACCCGTGAACGAAGTATTTTCTATCCTGATTGACAACCGCGCCGAAGCGCAGTCCGGCGGGCCGCACGGCTACTGGCTTTCCCTGCCGGCCACCGCTGAACAGGTGCAGGCCGCCATGAAAGAAATCCACATCAGCGCCGACAACCCGCAGGATTTTTTCATTGACGGCATTTCTGCCCCGGAGGGCCGGGCGCTGGAATTGCCGGAGGATTTGGTACGGGCCGCCAGTGTGGACGAATTGAATTTCCTTGCCGCCCAGCTTCAAAAGCTGGACGCTGTGGAGCTTGCAGGCCTCAACGCCGCCATGCACTCTCCGGAAAAATTTCAGTCTATCGGCCAGATCATCGACTACGCCGAGAACACCGATTGTTTTATCCTGATCGACGCCAAGGACAACCGCACACTGGGGGATTACTACTTAAACCGTTCCGGCCTGATGGTAGTCCCCGACGAGTGGAAACCGGCCATCGACACGGAACGGCTGGGCCAGTTTATCGCCAGCGAGGAAAAAGGCACGTTTACGGAGTACGGCTATCTCCTGCGAACCGGCGACGAGTGGCAGCGCGTCCACGAGGGCCAGCCCGTGCCGGAGGAATACCGGGTAATGGGCTATCCCGCGCCGGAAGCGCTGCGGGAGGAAGCAAAAGCCCAGCCAGAGCAGAAACAGGAGGCCGCAGCTCCGCCCCCGCAGCCCGTCACCCCCATTATCCTGAACAGCCAGAACAGCGCCGACCGCATGAAAGAAATCACCGACCGGCTGGAAACAGGAATACAAGAACTTTTCGAGAGTGAACGCTACAAAGCCTATCTCACCTCTATGGCGAAGTTCCACAGTTACAGCTTTAACAACACGCTCCTGATCGCCATGCAGGGCGGCCAGCTTGTCGCAGGCTATAACAAGTGGCGGGATGATTTTCACCGCAACGTCAAGAAAGGCGAAAAGGCCATCAAGATACTGGCTCCAGCCCCGTTTAAGGCCAAAAAGGAAGTGCCGAAGCTGGACGCCCAGGGCAAGCAAGTGATCGGCAGGGACGGAAAGCCTGTCACCGAGGTTCAGGAGGTACAGGTTCCGGCCTTTAAGATTGTTTCCGTCTTTGACGTGAGCCAGACCGAGGGGGAGCCGCTGCCCTCTTTGGGGGTGGAGGAATTGACGGGCGGCGTGGAGCAATACCAAGATTTTTTCAAGGCGCTGGAACAGACCTCCCCCGTCCCGATTGGTTTTGAGGACATCCCCGGAGGCTCTCACGGCTACTACCACCTGACGGAAAAGCGGATTGCTATTCAGGAGGGCATGAGCGAATTGCAGACCGTCAAGACGGCCATTCACGAAATCGCCCATTCCAAGCTCCACGCCATAGACCCGGAGGCCACGCCCGCAGAGCAGGCCGCCCGGCCCGACAGCCGAACCCGCGAGGTACAGGCCGAGAGCGTGGCCTATGCCGTCTGCCAGCACTACGGGCTGGACACGTCCGACTATTCCTTTGGGTATGTGGCCGGGTGGAGTTCTGGCAAAGACCTGCAAGAGCTGCGGGCGTCCCTTGAAACCATCCGCGCTACTGCCCACGAGTTGATAACCGCCATCGACGGCCACCTTGCCGAACTTCAGCAGCAGCGGCAGGCCCAGCAGGAACAGCCGGAGGCCGCCCCAATAGAGCAGGCCGCCGAGCAGCCAAACCCGGACGGCGTATTTTCCAAGCTGCCCCCGGAACAGCAGCAGGCCATGACCGATGAAGTGCGGGCCATGCTGCAAATGCTGATTGACACGGATTTGAAAATTACCGGCGAGGTATCGCAGGGGACGAAAGAGGCCATCCAGACACAGGGCTTTACGCTCTCCAAGGATGGAACGCTGGAAAAGGCCGAGGCCCGGCAGCCGCAGGCGTGGAATAGGATAGACGGGATTTTGAACGGAAAACCATTCATGCCGGAGGCGTTCCCCAATGAACGGGCCAACGCTTTGATTGACCTTGCAGAAAAGGACGGCCAGCGGTTAGGCAACGGGGAACGCCGGTTGATTGTGGAATATGCCGAGGCGGTGGACGACACGCAAAAGGTGATGGCCCTTGTCAATGAGCTTTGCGAACAGGGCTATGAAATGCAGTACGGCGAGGTGGACAGCTTTGTGAAAAGCCGGATAGAGGGGGAAATCGCCGTGGCAAACGCCGAGCGCCAGATCACCCTTGACCCGGCAGCGGAGCCGATTGTTACGATTCTTTGGAGTGAAAGCCCCCACCTGAAAGACGGCCAGCAAATGCCGTTACATGAAGCCGATGCCGTTTTTAAGTCACTGGACGAGGCCCAGCGCCATGACCGGGAACAGCCGGGTTATACAGGTCATTGGTACGATAAAACCAAGTTCCGCATTGATTTTACTATGCAGGGCCAGCCGGACAACTACGAGGGGCGGCAGGATTTTGGCGACGGAGACGGTTCCCTGATCGAGCATATCCAAGGGTATCACGAATACTACGCGCAGGATGAAAGCTGGAAAAACCATGTGCTGCACCACGAGGGGCCGGAGGCATGGGAGGCGGACAAGGCCCAGCGGGAAATGCTTCTCAATGAGTTTATCCCTTATATGAAGCAGCACTGTAACCTTTCCCGTATGGAGCAGGAGGCCCAGCGCCTTTTGCAATCCGGCGATTCCCTCCCGCCAGAGCAGACCGCCTATTTGACCGCCCTTGTGGACTATGTAAAGGAGTGCCGCCCGCTTCTCAATCAGGGGGAACCTTTGCCGGAGCCGCCGCAGCTTTCCGACTTTGATAAGAGCTTGCAAAACTACAAGGAGCAGGTACAGGCCGAGGTCGCGCAGGAGGCCAAGGCCGCCGGTTTGACGGTGGAGGAATATATTGCTTCTGGCTCCGATGCCCCGGCGCAGCCTAACTTTTCCATCTACCAAGTACCGCGCGGCCCGGAGGGGCGCGACTTCCGCTACCGTTCCTATGAGGGCTTGCAGGCGGACGGGCTTTCAGTAGACAGGAAAAATTACCAGCTGGTCTACACAGCCCCGTTGGATAAGAACGCCTCTCTGGACGAGATTTACCATTGCTTTAATATGGAACATCCCGCCGATTACAAGGGACGTTCCCTCTCTATGGGAGATATTGTAGTGTTCCGGCAGGACGGGAAACAGACTGCCTACTATGTGGATCGTATCGGTTATCGGGAGGTGCCGGAATTTTTCAAGGAGCAGGGACGGCAGCTTACCCCCGACAAACTGGAAACGGGCGAAACTGTTAAAACACCGAGGGGGACTTTCTATGTAACCGCCATGAGCCGGGAACAGATGGAGGCTGCCGGGTATGGATTTCACCACCAGTCGGAGGATGGCAGGTATCTCATTATGGCAAATGGTACGAGGGCCTTTGCCATCCCGGCCCAGCAGGACAGCCACATCAAAACCGCTGAAATGTCCACCGAACAGAACGAAAATATGATCGACGGCATCCTGAACAACACTCCGTCCATGGGAGAACTGGAAGCCAGAGCAAAGGCCGGAGAACAGGTTTCCCTTTCGGATGTCGCTGCGGCAGTGAAAGCAGAGGGACAAACGCAAAAACAGGCCCACAAGAATGCTAAGGCCAACCATAGCCAGAAAAAGCCCTCCATCCGGGCGCAGCTTGCAGCGGCTAAGAAGGAACAGAAAAAGAATCCCCCGCATAGGGAACAATCAAAGGAATTGGAGGTATGAGGAATGTATTTCACCGTGGAAGAAGAAAACCTGATTTGTATGTATCATAAGAGTGACCGGCGCAGGACATCGGGAGCCATCCGGGCCACCCTGTCGGATATGAGCGAGGATATGGCGGCGCTGGCCCGTCAGGCCCTTGATAAGCTGGACGCTATGGGCGATGCCGACTTTGAAGCGCAGCCGTTCCATTTCACAGACGAATAACCCAAGCAGGCAAAAGCGCCGGACGCGGGGGGCTATATGTCCCTTGCGTCCGGCGCTTTTTTCGTGTTATACAAATCCATAGCATTTTCATAGTCAAATGTGACCTTTAGCCGTCACGCAGACTTATTCGCCTTGACGAATCATTGGCTGGCGTTCGATTTGCTGCTTTTTTGTAGTAGAAAAAGTAAATGGCTTTCCTGGGGGAAACGATATTAACACTCAGCCATACCTCCAACCAAGGGAAGCGGCCCCGATATTTCAGGGTTTCTCCCCTTTACTTTTTCTACACACACCTCCCAACATTTCAGGACACAACTGGAAATCCAAATCAATTCGTGAGCAATCGGTAAATAGTCAGAGGAATATACCATACAGCAACCACCAGACGCCAGGTCAGGATGACCCCGCCGATCAGGCCGCCTATTATAAAGTTCACAGCAATCATACCAACCGTGCCGCCTAAGTCATATCCATGGGGAACCAGCCAA
The DNA here is from genome assembly GCF_009680135.1 of Eubacterium sp. BIOML-A2. Taxonomy (NCBI): domain Bacteria; kingdom Bacillati; phylum Bacillota; class Clostridia; order Eubacteriales; family Eubacteriaceae; genus Eubacterium; species Eubacterium sp. BIOML-A2. The sequence goes on along the minus strand of NZ_WKZK01000002.1, from coordinate 141,725 downwards.
ACAAACATCCGCCGAATCCCAAAGGGAATCCCGCAACAGAGCCAGACATAAAAATATTCCGTTTCGCCGTTTTTGGTAAAGACCGACTTGAAAATCAAAAACAGGAACAGTGCGATTATCAGGGGCAAAACCGTGTGTTTCAACAAATCTTTCCAAATCTCTCCGCGTGTCATTCTATCCCTCCATCATGTGTTGTAAGTAAGAAATCTCTATGAATCCGCATTTTGAATCGGCGGTTCCGCTTACCGTGCTTTCTCCGCCAGGAGACAAATCCAGTGTTGTTTCCGATTTATATGTGCGGCTATCTGGGAAAAGCCTGCATCTTTTAAGTATTGCGTCAACTGTTCCTGAGTAAAAATACGCATTCCGTCGATAATGTCAGTCCATTTTTCGTCTGCCTGTTTCGTCCCGTCCGATTCATTCACAATCATAAATGTCCCGCCCGGTTTAAGTACCCGCCAGACTTCTTGAAAGCTCTCCACCGGCCCCGGCCAGAAATAGACCGTTTCAAAGGCTGTGATCACATCAAATGTCGCCGCTTCAAAAGGGAGACGAGACACATCCCCCTGCACAACGTTACATCTCCCAGACTGCACCTCATGCCGGTTGAACTGCTTTGTTTTATCACAAGCGACCTTGGAATAATCCAGGGCGGTGACCGTTGCAGCAGGAAAACGCTTTAAAAGCGCTGCGGTATTGCGTCCTCCGCCACATCCGAAATCTGCGATCATAGAATGAGACGCCTTCTGTACGACTGGAAAATAGGAAAGCCCCCAATCGGAAACAGCAGCATGGCCCTGATTCATACCTCTGACCATCATTTTTCCCATCCAGCCGTTCGGCTTTCTGGTGTTGTTAAAAAACTGTTTGAGAATCCCCATGGAATAACCTCCTTGCTCTTACTGAGTTCGCATTAACTAACTGATTTTATTATATAGGAACTCACTTGAAAAATCTACTGATTTTTCAAGGATATATGATTGTGGGGAAAGCCATAGGAAAAAGAAACAGAATGGCAACGCAGAAATGAGAGCGGGATATCGGTATCACTTTGTAGAAAAAGTAAATGCCGCTTCCAGGAGAAAAGGTATTAACATACGACCACCCCTCTGACCAAAGGAAAAAGCCCTGATATTTCAGGGCCTTTTCCCATTACTTTTTCTACGCATGCTCCCGGTGTTTCCTCGCCCACAGCTTCTTGCTCTGCCGTTTGCGTTTCTTGGCACAGTCTGGACAGTAAAGGCAGTTGGGCCGCCTGGGAGAAAACAGCGTCCCGCACTCCCGGCAGCGCAACGCCTGGCTCCGCTCCATTAGTTCGGCATAAAGCGCCGCGTCCAGCGGGAGGACGGCGGCCTTGAACCACCGGCACAGCAGCGAATAGGAAATGCTCTGCACACAGACACATTCCTCCCCATCGTCCAGCAGGAGGCAGTTCCCGTCACAGTAATTGCAGCACTCATGCGTTAGCCGTCGGGACTTGCGGTATTGGCTGTAATTCATTCTTGGTCGCTTCATCGTTCCTGTGTATGCTCCTTTCCCGGTGTCACCCACAAAATGCCATCCACATTCTGCTTTATAATGCCGTATTCTTTCAGCTCTTTCTTTACCTCGTTATACTGTTCTGACAGCCGTTCCCGTTCTCCGTCCAGCTTTTTATATTCGGTTTTGAGCGCGTACAGGTTGGGGAGCTTCTTCACCCCGGCCTCTTTGAGCGCCTTTGCCGCAGCTTCATACAAAATAAGCTGGCTCTCATGCTCTCGCCGGAACGCGGCCTTGTCTTTGGCCTGCCGCAGTTCCAGCGCCACGGGCCGCAGTTGCTTGTAGGTAGAAATATGCTTTATCAGCAGCGCCATGTCCCCAAGGCGGCGCTCCACCGCTTTCAGGGCAGCGGCGGCTTCGTCGTTGGCCGCGCTGATCTCGTTCAGCCTGCTTTCCAAACCCTCGTAGCTCTCAATCTGATGTTCCGTCAGGAAATTTAAGGCTTTAGCGGCCTGCTTCAAGTTGTGGACTTTCGCCCAACGCGCATAGCCCGCCGACTGCTGGGCCTTGATACTGTCCTCCAAGGCGATCCGCAGGGAGATTTCCCCGGCACTTCTTCTGCGCGGCCCCCGGTCGATGGCAATGCCCCTGATCCGCTGGGTGATCCGTTCCTCGGTGTAATCCTCCCCCAAGGTTTTGCAGCGGGTAAAGCGTTCCTGTCCGGGGGTGCGGAATGAAATGAATTTCCCGTGCTTAATCTCGTAGCCCTGCGCCTCCATGAGCCGTAAGAGGCCGTCAAAATCTCTGGCCTGCGGGATTGCCGCGTCAATGGCAATTTTCAGCTTTGCTTTCCAGCTCTTGCCCTTGCGCTGGGCGTCCCATTCGGCATAGCTCTTTCCCTTGTCCTTGCCCGGCTTCACCACGGACAAGCCGTTTTCCCTGCACAGCCGGTCACTGGTACGCCGGATATAGGCGTAGCTCTGCTTATTGGAAATGTACTTGCGCTGGTTTGCCATATCCACTGCGCAGAAAATGATGTGGTTATGCAGGTGGCCCTTGTCTATGTGGGTGGTTATCACATAGGGATATTTCCCGCCCAGCACTTCATCGGCAAGCTGCCGCCCGATTTCGTGGACCTGCTCCGGCGTGGTTTCGCCCGGCTCAAAGGCTTGTATCAGGTGGTGGGCCAGATTGTTGCCTTTCTTAAACGCCTGATCTAACAGCATTTGAAATTCAATGTCCGCCGTTTCATAGGAACAGCCGTAGGAGGAAACAAACATCTTATCGTCGGTCTTGTCCGGGTTCTCGATATAGTCCAGCGCCTTTTTCAGATTTACCTTGATAGGATGTATCTTTGTAATTGCCATATCTGGGCCAGCGCCCCCTTGATGTCCTCCACGTCCTGCGCGTACACAGCCCCGGTACTGTTGATACGCCGTGCAATCTGGTTGACGTTGACGCCGATTTTTTGCAGCTCCGCAGTCTGCGCCCGGATGTCGCTGGTGTCCACATGGACAATATAGCCGTCAATCAGCATTTTCCGGGCGTAGGCTGAAAAATTCCTTGTGCCGAGCTGGGCCATCTTCGCTTGAATGAGCGCCCTTTCCTCCGGCGTCACGGGGACGCGCAGCACAAACTTCCGTTTTCGATTTGCCATTTCCTCACCGTCCTTTCATTCAGGGGTTTGGGGATTTCCCCAACAAGCAACCGGCTCCGGCCCGCAGGGAGGGATGGGGCCGATGTTCGGGAGTGTGGCTACACTCCCTATGCTTGCTGCTGTTTTTCTTTTCCTCCACTCCTAATACTCTGAAAAGCTTTCAAACTACCCGCAAAATAGCGCTTTGGAAAGAAAAATTTGCAAAAAAATAAGAGGCCTTTTTGTGGCCTCCACAACACACAGAATAGAGAATATTATTTTGTGTACTGGTCAATAATTGTGCTGATAAACTGTGAAAAATGATATTCACTTTGTGTGCCTTCCTCTATCTGTTGGTTAAGAGAAAAATTTTCAGTTCCTAGGCTCTTTCGGTTTGTTCTATATTGTGTTGACATTACTCTTATATCTGATCAGGCTTCATGGTCTGCATATAGCGTTGTTTTCAGAGTTTATTAGCACAGAGGCTTTTGAACGGCTCTAGGCTGCCTGCCCTCATCAAGAAACAATAACATAATTTGCCCGTGCAGCAACGGACAAAGCGTCTTCGCTTCCTCTACCAATACTGTTATCTGCAAGTCTTACTTTGGCTTTATCTTGACTGCTTCCTTCAAATGGCATATTATAGTTAGAAGTGGCTAACCAAAAGGAGGGCTATTCTGATGACCCAACATCATGGCTTAGAATGGTATGGTGAAGGTGCGACATTCGCTGAAGTGTGCAATGATTACACGAAAGTTGAATACAAGTGCAATGGAATAGGGGTTCTATATGATTATGCGCTGTTCCTTGGTATTGATTTGATCTTTATGGACTTTAATTGTACAGACACCTTCCGTGAACCCATTCCAAATAAAAATATCATTGAAATTCGTCATTACCAAAAGGGGCGCGTTGAATTTGAACTAAGAAATAATAAGGTTTTTCATATGAAAGAAGGAGAATTATGTATCAATGCTCTTGCTAATATTCCTGCGGCCTATTCTTTTCCCTTTGGATATAGCGTAGGACTAAGCTGTGTGATTGATAAGGATTCTGTCGATGCGGAAACGCAACAGATTTTTTCGTACTACAACATTGATGTTCTAAATCTGGGACGAGAACTGGAATTAGAAAAAAAGTGGTTTTTATGTCGAACGCCTCAGCGTCTGTTACATATCTTCGATGAATTGTACGCGGCAAAAGGTATTGAAGGGAGAAATTACTTCCGTATCAAATTATTGGAACTATTTTACCATATCAAACAGCTGCGGATTGAAGATCAGTATGAGGCAACGTATTATGCCAAAGAACAAATTGAAATCATCAAACGCATCCGCCAACAGCTCATAGAAAACCTCGACAAAAAAATATCCATAGAAGAACTTTTGCGAAAGGAGCCAATGAGCAAGGTCACATTTCAAGCTATTTTCAAACAGATTTATGGCGATACGCCCTATGCACATATCAAAAAGTATAAAATGAATCTTGCGGCTGTTTATTTGCAGGAAACAGATCAATCAATCACGCAAATAGCCGGTGAACTTGGATATTCAAATATTAGTAAATTTGCGCGAGCCTTTCAAGAAGTGTTTGGAATGCTTCCAAAGGATTACCGTAAAGCAAAAAAGTGATTTAACTTTTGGGCTGTTTTCTTGATTTACTTTTCCCTTTGGAGTAGTTAGAGACTGCAAACCGGTGTAGAATGACAGTGTAGTTAGTTATTGCTAACTACACTGTCATTTTATTTTAAGGAGGTTTCAAAGATGGAACAAACGGTGAAGAAAAAGTTTGGCATTCGCGATATTATGACGATTGCCGCAATGATGGTCATCAATTTTGCTATTGCAATGATAATTGGTATGGTTACATTGCCTTTTCCGGTAGTATATTTGTACGGCTCTGCCGGAATTGATGCATTTATCGGCGCAATCTTTTATCTGGTTGCAGCAAACCGCGTCAACAAACACGGACTGTTGTTTGCATGGGCTGCGGTTTATGGGGTGATTCAAGGAGTTATGGGTTATATGTTCTTGATTCCCTATTTCTTGATTGTAGCTCTCGTTGCCGAACTGTGCATGGTTGGCAAGAATACATACCAAAGTGCGGTTCGTAACCGAATTGGCTGGATGGTCAACTCAATCGGTAATTTTGTAGGTTGTGCCGTACCGTTGTGGTGGTCCTGGGACAGTTATCAGGAAATGGCTGCAAACAGTGGTTTTGATGCCAACACCTTAAATATGCAGCTCTCTATGGTAACGTCTCCTGCGCTGATGCTTTTGGGCGTTGTTATTACTGCGGTTCTTGCAATCCTCGGCACGTTGTTTGGCCAGCGTCTGCTCAGAAAGCATTTCCAAAAGGCAGGCATTGTAGGATGATGGCCGTATCAAAAAGCAGACGGATTGATCGAATTGACGGGCGCACAGTTCTTTTCCTGACGCTGTGCGCTTGTCTTGTTACTTTCCTTACAACAAGTTTTTTAGGACATGGAATTTTTACCCTTTGGATTTGTTTGATCCTGTGCTGGTTTGGTTTGTTTCGTCAGGCGATTGGGTGCTTTTCAATTTATATGGTTGCACTTGTATGGCTACTGATTGAAATGAAATATAAAATCAGTGTCCCATCTCCACTGTTGCTCAGCATGGTTTACAAACTTTTGCTTCCGGCTATGCCTGCCTATCTTCTGGCTAAAATCCCCTCTGGGAAATTAACGGCCAGCTTGAGAAGAATGCCGATTTCTACCCATATCATGCTTGTATTGATCGTCATGCTCCGCTTTGCGCCGACTGTGCTGCATGAATTTGGAGAAGTCAGGGAAGCCATGAAAATTCGTGGCTTCTTAAAATCGGTCGGTAATGTTTTGAGGCATCCAATGGACACGTTGGAATACGCCATTGTTCCGATGGTGTTCCGCTCCTTAAAGATCGCGGACGAGTTAGCAGCTTCTGCCATAGTCAGGGGAATTGAAAGCCCCTACAAGAAAGAAAGCTACTATGTCAGCCGGATCGCTGTGCTGGATTGCGTTTTGATTGTTGTCAGCGTGGGAGCTGCCGTGTGCTGCTGTCTTTTATAGGAGGAATGGAATGGGAAAAGAAATTATGATCCGTGACCTGACCTTTTCCTATGGCGGGAACGGAAATCAACTGGAACATATATCATTAGACATTGCCGCCGGGGAGGTCATTGTTATGACCGGCCCATCGGGAAGTGGGAAAAGCTCTTTGACAAGAGTAATTAACGGCCTGATCCCCTACTTTTACGAGGGAGAATTAAGCGGTGAGGTTTTTGTGGATGGAAAACTGCTGAAAGAGATTCCTTCCTGGGAACGCGGCAAAATCGCAGGAAATGTATTTCAAGACCCGAGGAGCCAGTTTTTTGCCAATGAGGTCGCAGGCGAGATTGCTTTTGGCTGTGAGAACTACGGTTATTCCCATGAAGAAATTCAGAACCATGTTCACCGGGCAGCGGCGAACATCAAGATTCAGGATATTTTGGATCACAGCCTGCACAGCCTGTCCTATGGAATGCGTCAGAAGGTTGCGATTGCATCCGCAGAGGCGATTGATCCTGAAATCTATGTCATGGATGAACCGTCTGCCAATCTGGATATTGCATCTACCTACCGCTTTGCAGATATTATTCACGATTTGAAGAAGAAGGGAAAAACCATCATTATAGCGGAACACCGGCTTTATTATCTGATGGATCTGGCAGACCGTTTCCTGTGTGTCCAGAAAGGGAAAATTGTGCGGGAATTTACTGCACAGCAGATGAAAGCTCTGACTAATAAGGAAATCCAGGCGCTGGGGCTTCGAACTCCTAACCTGCATCAGATTGAGCAAACGGAAATCCCGTCTGCGGCAACCAGTGAGGTTGTTCTGGAAGTGAAAAAACTGAACCACTCTTTTGGTGAAACGATTGTATCTAAGGATATTGACTTTCAATGCCATAAGGGAGAAGCGATAGCCCTGATCGGCCCAAACGGGACGGGCAAAAGCACCATAGGGCGAATCTTGGCAGGGCTTTTGAAAGAGAAATCCGGCGAAGTCGTTTTATTCGGAAAGCATTGTAGACCGAAAGGCCGCTTGGGAAAGGTCTGGTATATTCCCCAGGATTTAGACAGTCAGCTATTCGGTGAGGATTTGCTTGACGAACTGACTACCGGCGCAGAAGTCAACCCGGAGCGGAAACAAGCGGCGGAAGAAATCCTGGAGGCCCTGGAACTGACGCCATTCATCAAACAGCATCCCTCTACGCTGTCAGGAGGGCAAAAGCAGCGGCTGGCTCTTGGCGTGGCTCTAATGCACGAAGCGCCGATTATCGTACTGGATGAACCGACAAGCGGGCTGGACGGTACGAATATGCGGAATGTCAGCCGGATGATCCGCAAGCTGGCGAAAATGGGGCGCACCATTATCGTCATTACCCATGACGCGGAGTGTGCGCTTGCCTGCTGTGAGCGGGCAATACGCCTGGAGAACGGCTGCATTACCGATGATTTTCAAATCAGAGGCGCAGAGCTTCTCTTAGACAAAATTGGATATGACAAAAAGGAGGGTTAGAAATGGCACAGCAAAACAAGAAGCAGCCGATAGCGAAAACCGGACTGGCACGCTGCCTGGAATTGGCTTCCGGCCATAAAGGGTTGGTGTTCCTGGCAGGGTTTTTGGCGGCGCTGGCTGCGATCTGTTCTTTTGTTCCGTACTTATCAATCTACTACATCATTCGGGAAATCCTGTTTGTTTACCCGGATATGTCGCTCTTGAATGTTTCCGCAATCTCGACCTGGGGATGGCTGGCCCTGGCTGGAATTTTGGGGAACATCGTATTTTACTTTTTTGCCCTGTTGTGTTCCCACGTTGCGGCGTTTGGAACGCTTTATGAATTGAAGGTGGCCTTTGCCGACCACATCATGCAGATTCCCCTTGGGTATCATCTGACCCTGGGCAGCGGCAAAATGAGAAAGATCATGGATGAAAACATTGAAAGTGTTGAGAAATTCATCGCTCACCAGCTCCCGGACTTTGTGGCCTCTTTGGTCGCGCCGCTTGTTCTGGTTATCATTCTTCTTGGAATTGACTGGCGGTATGGCGTGGTTTGTCTGGTCGGTATTGTTCTGGCCTTTATCGTGCAGTTTGCGGGCTTCAACGGAGAAGCAAAGGAAAAAATGCACCGTTTTCAGACCGCCCAGGAGAACATGAACAGCGCTTCTGTGGAATATGTACGTGGTATGTCGGAGATCAAAGCATTTAATCAGACCGCCGATTCCTTTAAGCGGTTGGGCAAATCCATTACAGACTATACCTCTTTTGTGTTGGAGTACGCATTGGGCTGGCAGAACTGTATGCCTGCTTTTACCACGATCATCAACAATATTTATCTGCTTTTGATTCCGGTGGGCATTCTGATCGGGATGCACACTACGGATTTCAGGGAGTATTCGCTGACATTTATTTTCTACCTGATTATTGTCCATGCGATTTCCGGTGTCCTGAATAAAATCATGTATATCTCTGAGTCCTTTACGCAGATTGACGGCAGCGTGGAGCGTATGGATGAAATCCTGCGTATCCCGGCCCTGCCCGAAAAGAGTACGGCGCAAGCAATCGAAAACTATGGGATTGCTTTCCGGGATGTCAGCTTTTCCTACGAAGCCGATTCCCAGGTCAAGGCCCTGTCTCATGTTTCTTTCTTTGCGGATCAGGGCAAGGTGACAGCCATTGTCGGCCCCTCCGGTGGCGGTAAAAGTACCATCGCCAGCCTAATCTCCCGGTTTTATGATGTGACGGACGGAAGTATTCAGATCGGCGGCGTTGACATTCGGGATATTCCTCTGGATGCGCTGATGGATAAGGTCAGCTTCGTATTTCAGGATACGTTCCTGTTCAAACAGAGCATCCTGGATAACATCCGTATGGGAAATCCAGATGCCACGGAAGAACAGGTGATTGCGGCGGCAAAGGCTGCAAGATGCCATGATTTTATTGAGCAGCTTCCAAACGGTTATCAGACTGTGATCGGCAGTACCGGCGTCCATCTCTCCGGTGGTGAGCGTCAGCGGATTGCCATTGCAAGGGCTATCGTAAAAGACGCGCCCATCATCGTTCTGGACGAGGCTACTGCGTTCAGTGACCCGGAGAACGAGTACCTGATTCAAAAAGCCTTTGAAAAGCTGATCCAAAATAAAACAGTTGTAATGATCGCCCATCGCCTGTCCACGATTCGTAATGCTGACCAGATACTTGTCATGGAAAAGGGCTGCCTGATTGAATCCGGCACCCATGACGAGCTGCTGAAGAAGGACGGAAAATACGCGCAGATGTGGAGCAGCTATACGGAGTCGATCAACTGGAAAATTGGCACAGGAAAGGCGGTGTGATCTATGAGTAAGCTGAAAGAAAAGTTAATGCTGTCGGAGAAAGGCTATTCCGACCTGAAAAAAGCAATTACGGCCTGCACAATAACCAATATCGCGTTATTGCTCCCATCAATGGTAGCCTGCCTGATCTTTTGGGAGCTGTTAAAGCCGTTTACGGGAGAAGCAATTTCGTGGGCCGCGTTGTGGAAGCTGCTGGGCCTGGGGCTGGTGGCGGCTATTCTGGTATTCCTGGCCGCGAAAAACGATTATAGGAAAACCTATATTGCTTCCTATAAGGAGGCCAGCACGACCAGACTTCGGATCGCGGAGCATCTTCGCAAGCTCCCCATGAGCTTCTTTAACACAAAAGATTTGTCCGATATTACCACCAACATGATGGCGGATTGCAGCAGCATGGAATCCATGCTCAGCAGTACCATCCCGCCGCTGATTGCAAATATCATCTCTGTTACCCTGACCTGCGTTTGTCTGGCATTTTTTGACTGGAGAATGGCCCTTGCGATTTTCTGCACAATGCCGGTTACATTCCTTATCATCTGGTGCGGGCGCAAGCTACAACTTCGTCTGTTTGACAAACAGGTGGATGTGAAACTGGAGGCGTCTAGCCAGATTCAGGAATACCTGGAAGGTATCAAAATCATCAAATCCTGTGGTCTTGGCGGTTCCCGCTTCGATGCGTTGGATAAAGCACTCCAGGCTATGAGAAAAATCGCCATCAAGGTAGAACTGGCCTCCGGTATTCTGGTTCAGGGAGCCAGCCTGATCCTGCAAGCAGGGCTTGGCATTACTATTTTCATTGGAACGGTGCTGATAACAAACGGTAAAATTGAACTGCTTTCTTTACTGGTTCTACTGATGTTCTCTACGCAAATTTACGGTCCGATCCTTGCCATTCTCTCGCAGTTGACCTCTCTGTTTCACTTGGGGACTGTTACCAACCGTATGCGTACCCTGCTGACCACGCCCGCCATGGAGGGCGAGGACAAGGATGTATCCAAATATGACATTGAACTGAAAAATGTCACTTTCGGATATAACCAGGACGATGTTATCAAGGATGTGTCTTTCTCTATTCCCGCTGGCAGCGTAACGGCTCTGGTAGGGCCTTCCGGCAGCGGCAAAAGCACGATTTCCAAACTGAACGCCCGTTTTTGGGATGTAAGAAAAGGCCAGATCACCATTGGCGGCATAGATGTCAGCACCATTGAACCGGAACACCTGATGCGCTGTATGTCCTTTGTATTCCAGGATGTGACCCTGTTCAATGATACTGTTTTTAACAATATCCGTGTAGGCAACATGAACGCTACCGAGGAGCAGGTCATGGCGGCGGCAAAGGCGGCATACTGTGACGAATTTATCCAGCGATTGCCAGACGGTTATCAGACTGTCCTTGGAGAGAACGGCAGCACTCTTTCCGGTGGTGAGCGTCAGCGGATTTCCATTGCCCGCGCGCTTTTGAAGGACGCACCTATTATTCTGCTTGATGAGGCAACAGCGTCCCTTGACCCAGAGAACGAGGTTTTGATTCAGCGTGCTATTGCAAAACTGGTAGAGGGTAAGACGGTTATTATGATTGCTCATCGGCTCCGCACTGTGGTGGATACTGACCAGATCATTGTCCTGGATAATGGTAAGTTGGTTGAGCAAGGCACTCATGAGGAACTAATGAAGAAGAACGGTCTATACCATAAGTTATTTCATATTCAGCAGGAAAGCCTTAGTTGGGCCGTATAATTTTTGTACTAGGAGGCTGAGATGAAACTTCATGCATCCGGGGAGGACTACTTGGAAGCTATCCTCGTTCTGCATAAGAGAATAGGCATGGTGCGTTCCGTAGATGTAGCCCGGCACATGGAGGTGTCAAAACCCAGCGTGTGCCATGCAGTAGGCATTTTGCGTGAGGGCGGCTTTCTGACAATGGATGAAGAACACTATCTGCATCTAACAGACATTGGTCGAGAAGTGGCCGTAAAAATCTATGAGCGCCATTGCTTTTTCATGGAACAGCTCATAGCCGCAGGCGTTGATCCTAAAATTGCAGAAGCCGATGCCTGTCGGTTGGAACACGTTATTAGTAGGGAATCTTTTGAACGGTTAAAAGAAACAGCCGACCAATAGGAAGTGAATCACACGAAACACGCTTCACCGCCCAATAGGCAAAGAAAAAACGTTGCAGGGACAGAGGCTTTCCTGCGCGTAAAATGGATTCCTTAATCTTCGGCGGTTCAAGACCAAGTCTGCCGTTTCTTCGCCTTCTATTGGAAATGGCGTCCTGACACTGGCGTGATTGGCGGCTCTAGGAGGAAGCTGTCATGTGTAGAACGGGAGAGCGACCACCGGAAATGGGAGTAGTACCGTTAAAAAAAGCCATCCCCCGGCCATTCGGAAATGCGGCCGGAACTATGCATTATACCATGCAGTAAAATATTTTACTATTTTTATGTTCGCCCGGAGGGTTTATGCCCTTCCGGGCGAATTTTGTTATTTCCTGCGTCCCGTACCACCGGCCCCACACTTTTTCAAAAAATGTTTAAAAAAGTGGCGTTTAGCGGGTAGCTGGTGGCCTTTCAAAAGTAACTTTGGCGGAAAGGGAGATAACCACCAAAATCACCCACAGAAAGGGGGTGAGAAGATGGATACAATCCCCCGCAATGACTTTATCCTACGGCACCGCTATGACGCATTTTGCAAGGCGGTACTCCGCAATGAGGCCAAAGATTATCTGCGTGAGATGGGACGGCAGCGCGACCGTGAAAAGTCGTTTGAATGCCTGACTCCGGAAGAACTGGAAAAGCTCTCCACGGTAGATTATTACCCCAGCGATAGCTACGTTTTTTCGTCGCATGGATATGATTTGCCCATTGACAACGAGCTTGTAGCCGAGGCATTCGCCAGCCTGCCACAACAGGAACAAAGCATTTTGATTTTGCACTGTGTTTTGGATTTGGCAGACGGAGAAATCGCAAGCCTCATGGGAATGTCCCGCAGCGCCGTACAGCGCCACAGGACAAGCACCCTGAAACAGTTGCGTTTGAAATTGATGGCGCTCATGCCAGAGGGAGGGAAACGCGGATGAAGGAACCCACATTCAACGGCAGAGAGCTTCTGCCCCTTTCGGTGATGGAAGCTGCCCACGCTGGGGACGCAATGGCTATGGAACAAGTGCTGCGGTACTATGCGGGCTACATAAACAAGCTCTGTACCCGCACCTTGTACGATAGCAGCGACATCCCTTATGTGTGCGTGGACGAGTATATGAAGCACCGTTTGGAACTCAAGCTCATTCATTCCATCATCGTTGCTTTGAAGTAACGGCCCGGCCACGGGAACGGAAATGTTTTACTCATCCCTTTCCGCATTTCCGCTGACCTGGTGGCTGATGGATGCACCTTGACAAATACGCCCGCAGGACAATGGCGGTGCGTCATAGGGCATACGGACACATTCTGTCTGCATCGAGCCGGACGGCGGTTGCGCCATGATGCTGATTTCTACGAAAACAGCGGAGCGATCACCACCCAGCCGCAACATAAGCGTGGCTGCTTATGGGCGACGACGTGTAGGCAGGACAATGATACTCCCTTACAGCCACAGTCCGAGCGTTAAAAGCGTCGCAGGCAATGGGTAGGGCCGCGTGAAAACCACGCGGGGGTGAAAGTCCCGTGGAGCTGGGCCGCCAGCCGTCCGTGTTTTGCCCACATTCACAAGAAACCTTTGTTTTAAACAGAAAGGGGGCCGCATTATGAGTAATAACGATGTGCCTATTTGGGAAAAGTATACGCTTACCATTGAGGAAGCGTCGAAATATTTTCGCATTGGAGAAAACAAGCTGCGGCGGCTTGCCGAGGAAAACCCATTCGCTGGCTGGGTGATTTTGAACGGCAACCGCATCCAGATCAAACGGCAAAAGTTTGAAAAAATCATTGATTCTCTGGACACAATCTAGTGAAAAAGAGCCTTGACTATGCTATAATATCCTTAGAGCGTGTCAAGGCTCTTTCCGTCATGGAAAGGAGCATGACGAAATGCCAAAACAGGAACGAGATGTAAAAAGACGGGACAGCAAGGGCCGCCTTTTGAAATCTGGAGAGAGCCAGCGACCAGACGGAAGATACGCTTACAAATATACGGACACCTTTGGGGAACAGAAGTTTGTTTACTCATGGAAGTTAGTACCCACAGACAAAATCCCTGCCGGGAAGCGGGCGGATATTTCACTCCGCGAGAAAATCAAGCAGATACAGAAAGACCTTGACGACGGGATAGACACCATCGGCAAGAAAATGACGGTCTGCCAGCTTTATGCCAAGTACATCCGGCAGCGGGGAAATGTGAAGCGGGGAACCCAAAAGAGCCGCCAGCAGCTAATGAAACTTTTAGAAGAAGATAAGCTGGGGGCGGCCAGCATTGACAGCGTGAAGCTGTCCGACGCGAAAGAATGGGCTTTGCGTATGCAGGAAAAGGGTGTTGCTTACACGACCATCTGCAATAGCAAGCGTTCCCTGAAAGCCATCTTCTATATGGCGATTCAGGATGATTACCTCCGCAAAAATCCCTTTGACTTCCAGATCAATGAAGTAATCAACGACGACACCGAGCCAAAGGTTCCTCTGACCCCCGCACAGGAAAAAGAACTCCTGAAATTCATACAGGATGATACCATCTATTCCAAGTATTATGACGAGGTGGTTATCCTGCTGGAAACAGGACTTCGGATTTCTGAACTCTGCGGCCTGACCCCTGCTGATCTGAATTTTGAAAAGCGTTTTATCCATGTAGACCACCAGCTTTTGAGAAGCACGGAGGACGGCTACTATATCGAAACGCCCAAGACAGACAGCGGATTTCGTCAAGTGCCAATGAGCGCAGCAGCTTATGAGGCGTTCCAGCGCGTGTTGAAGAACCGCAGGGGCGGCAAGGCAATACAGGTGGATGGGTATAGTAATTTCCTATTCCTGAACCGGGACGGCCTGCCGAAAGTAGCGGTACATTATGACGCCATGTTTAAGTGTCTTGCCAAGAAGTTTAACAAGTGTCACAAGGAGCCGTTGCCGTCAGTAATGACGCCCCACACCATGCGGCACACGTTCTGCACCAGAATGGCAAATGCGGGAATGAACCCAAAAGCACTACAATATATCATGGGCCATTCCAACATCATTATGACGCTGAACTATTACGCCCACGCCACATTCCATTCCGCACAGGAGGAAATGGACAGACTGGAAGCCAAGACGGAAATCAAAGTGGTAAACACGGAGAAAACCGAAGCTGCCGCTTAGTAGTAGACAGGTATTTTACTACTTCTTCTACTACTTTTGACCGTGAAAACACAAGGGGTTATAAAAGTATTTGTGAGGTTCTTCCGATATGAAAAACGCCGGAAAAGCCCGAAGTTACGGGCTATACCGGCATTTAAGAACTTCTAAAGAGATAATCGAAAATCTATTAAACTATTATTATAAAAAAGCAAACAAAACAATTTACCTGTAGGAGGAGACAAAATGCAGAACAAAGCCTTAGTAGTAATAGATATTCAAAATGACATCACAAAAAATTACAAAGATATTATAGACAATATCAATAAAGCTGTCGATTGGGCAGACAATCATAATATTCATGTGGTTTATATCAGGCATGAAAATCTATCAGCAGGCACGAGGACTTTCAAACCCAATACACACGGGGCGGAATTAGCTTCAGACTTGAAAATAGTATCAAATAATATTTTTACAAAATATAAAGGAAACGCATTGACCAGTGAAGAGTTTGCAGACTTTATCAGCAAAAATGAAATATGTGATTTCTACATAGCAGGTGCAGATGCTGCTGCCTGCGTGAAATCGACCTGCTACAACTTATGCAAAGCAAATTACGGCGTTTCCGTACTTTCGGATTGTATTACCAGCTATGATAAAAGAAAAATCGACGAAATGCTGCGCTATTATGAGAGTAAAGGCAGTAAAATTATGTGTTTGAATGATCTGTTACTTTGAGCTCCTACTATATAAATAGTCTGTAGTTTATAGCATTGTTTCCTGCCCGTAATAGTTCAGGTAAGCCGGAACTTTTACTCCTGCTGTCTAATACCTCTGTTCGGAATATACGGAATGCGGTGAGAGATATTTTTTCTACCAACTTACGGGCATAAAAGAAACGCCGGCAGCCTGCAAAAACGTATCGTTTATGCAAGTTTCCGGCGTATTTCAAACAGCAGCTATTTCTGTTCCTGTACTTCAATTTTACGGATTTCTTTTGTTCTTATTTCCCGGCAGACTGCGTCGATAAATTCCGGAAGGCCTTTCGCACCTTCATCTCCAAGGAAACGGCTTCTTACGGATACGGTGCCTTCCGCTTCTTCTTTTTCCCCGACAATCAGCATATAAGGGATCTTGGCAAGCCTTGCTTCGCGGATTTTGTATCCGATCTTTTCGGAGCGGCCGTCCACCGTGGCGAGGATATGATTAGCCTTCAGTTCCTTCTCCACTTTGCCTGCATAATCCAGGTATTTATCGGAAACAGGGAGGATACGTACCTGTTCTGGGCACAGCCAGGTGGGGAACATGCCGGCATATTTTTCGATCAGCCAGGCGAGGGTCCTTTCGTAGCAGCCGATGGAGGTTCTGTGGATGATATAGGGGCGTACTTTATCGCCGTTCTGGTCAATGTAGTACATATCAAACTGTTCGGCAAGCAGCGCATCCCACTGGATTGTGATCATGGTGTCTTCCTTGCCGTATACATTTTTTGCATTAATATCGACTTTGGGGCCATAGAATGCGGCCTCGCCCTCATCCTCCACGAATGGTACGTCCAACTCGGTTAGTATATTGCGGATGTGGCCCTCGGTTTCTTCCCAGACTTCTGCATCCCCAATGTATTTTTCCGTGTTATTCGGATCCCATTTGGACAGGTGGTAAGTGACGTCATCCTGAAGGCCCAGGGTGGTCAGGCATTTTTTAGCCAGAGCCAGGCAGCCTTTAAATTCTTCTACCATCTGGTCCGGGCGGACGATCAGGTGTCCCTCGGAGATTGTGAACTGGCGGACACGGGTCAGGCCGTGCATCTCCCCGGACTCCTCGTTGCGAAACAGGGTCGAGGTCTCACTGTAGCGGAGCGGAAGATCGCGGTAGGACTTCTGGCTCGCTTTGTATACATAGTACTGGAACGGGCAGGTCATGGGTCTCAGAGCAAAGACTTCCTTATCCTTCTCCTCGTCTCCAAGCACGAACATGCCGTCTTTATAGTGGTCCCAATGACCGGAAATCTGGTACAGGTCGCTTTTGGCCATCAACGGAGTCTTTGTGCGGATATAGCCCCAGTTATTATCCTCCTCATCCTCTATCCATCTCTGGAGTGTCTGGATAATTTTAGCGCCCTTTGGCATCAGCAGGGGGAGTCCCTGGCCGATGACATCCACTGTGGTAAACAGCTCCATCTCGCGGCCCAGCTTGTTGTGATCGCGTTTTTTCACTTCCTCCAGGTACTGAAGGTACTCGTTCAGCTCGTCCTTTGTGGCAAAAGCACTTCCATAGATCCTCTGCAGCATGGCTTTATTGGAGTCGCCTCTCCAGTATGCGCCGGAAGAGGAAGTCAGTTTAAATGCTTTGATTCCCTTTGTGCTCATCAGGTGCGGGCCTGCACACAGATCCACAAATTCTCCCTGTCTGTAAAATGAGATGATGGAATCTTCCGGGAGATCACGGATCAGCTCTGCCTTATACGGCTCACCTTTTTCTTCCATAAAAGAGATGGCTTCTTCTCTTGGAAGTGTAAAACGCTCCAATTTGGCGCCCTTTTTAATGATCTTCTTCATTTCTTTTTCTATTTTATCCAGATCTTCCCGAGAGAACGGCGCAGAGTCAAAATCATAATAATATCCCGTGTCGATTGCGGGCCCGATTGCCAGCTTTGCATCCGGATATAGATTTTTTACGGCCTCGGCCAGTACGTGGGAGCAGGTGTGGCGTACAACCCGGAGCCCTGCCTCATCACGGGCGGTCAGGATATTCAAAGTGCAGTCATTTTCAATGACTGTTCTGAGGTCAACGACCTCTCCGTCCACTTCTCCTGCGCATGCCGCTCTTGCCAGCCCCTCACTGATATCAAAAGCAATATCAATGACGGATTTGCTTTCCTGGTATTCTTTTACAGATCCATCTTTCAGTGTAACTTTCATTTGTTTTCTCCTCCTTAAAAAATAAAGCCCCTGAACAATCTGAAAACTGTTCAGGGACGATAGACTTTGATACCGCGGTTCCACCCTTTTTGCAAGTGCCACTCATTAGACGGTAACGGTGTCGGCCGGGCTGTATTAAAGCCGCTCCAGGGTGGTTTTCGGATGATGTCCCATGAAATGACTCTCAGCAAATGTCTTTCTCTCTGTATGGTTGCTCACCTTACTCGTCCTGTCTTCGCGTTAACGGTATTGACAAACCTGTTTTTTAGTATATCATTTCTTAATGAAAAGTCAAGGGGGCGCGGAGCGGTGGTGTGGAAATCAGGTCATAGCCGGCTGAACAGTTCCGGGCTGCCGGAATTGTTCATACTGTAGACAAAGTCTTTTATACTAACAAGGTTACAGCTCGGAACGCAATGTTTATTCATAGTATAAATATACAGCGCTTCATTTTTTCTATTTACTCTGGTATAATTAAGTAAATTGAAATTTTCAGACACGCTCTAGCCGCAGCGGCAGCTAAGAAGGGAACTGTAATGGAAAAAAATATAAAGAAAAATCATCTATCCTGTATTAGTGTCTTTTTCATCCTGTTGCTTTTTGCTGTGTGCATAACTGTGAATGCACTTTTTTGTAGTGCCTACAATCTATATGAAGTATTAGATAAGACAACTGTTTTTGAGACGTGCGAAATTTCAGGAAGTATCGTTACCAATGAAGACGGTAATAATATTACCTGTTTTAAGACTTCATTTTTGGACAAAAATAATTCTAGTAATGAAACTATAACGAAGAATAAATGCTCAATACTCACGATTGCAGCTATCCCAAAAGCAACCGGCCTACTTCTTTTTCTTATTATAGTTTTTCTTTTTTTCTATTTAACCTTATTTATATTATTGCCTGATAAATGGACATTAATTAATCAAAAGATACGTCTGGACAATTGAATCAATTCCTTCGCAAATCATGGCCAAAGCATAAATATACATGACCATACGAATCCCTTATTGCAAGTGTGCTGGTGGTTATAAGTCATTTTTAGAATCAAACAATGGCTTCTTTTTTGTATGCAAATAGATAGCGGGTATCAACCGCATACCTATTTTTAGAGCGAAGCAGAGATTCAATTGGAGGAAAATATAATGAAGAAAAAGATATATAAATTTTTTATTACCCTAATGGTGATCCTGTCCCTGGGTTCAGGTCCCATAGCCATGAATGAGATAGCCAAGATGCTAGAAGCTCTTTCAGGTACAGGTGATGCGCAGGTTCAAGAACTTGATGAAGAAGAAAAAGAGTCCGAAGAACTAAAAAAAAGAAGAGATTCCCAGATTCATATAAAGATAATTGATGATAGATAGGGGGAAATTGCTAATGTCTTGATTATTATTAATTGTGCTAAAACTTTAAAATATCTGTCACACCATGGAGCGGATGGTGTCTAATTTAAAGGAAGAAAAAATAAACAGTTAGGAGAAGGATAAGATGAAGGAAGCAAACGATAACAAACATGCGCTTATAGAATCTGCAGTCGGTGGAAATGCAGATGCGCTGGAGAAACTTCTGGCCGGAATTCAGGATATGGTATTTAATCTGTCTCTGCGGATGTTGGGGACAATCCCGGATGCGGAGGATGCGGCCCAGGAGATCCTGGTACGTGTTATGACGAATCTGGGGACATTTCGGAGGGAAAGCGATTTTCAAACATGGGTGTACCGGATCGCTGTGAATTATCTGCTGAATTATAAAAAGTCTATGTTTGCGCATCAGCCGCTGGATTTTGAATTCTATGGAAATGATATCAAATACGCGGTTTTGGATGAGATGGAGGGGCTGATTGAGGAGGAGAGCAGGCAGCAGCTGGCGGAGGAACTGAAATTGTCCTGTACCAATGTGATGCTGCAGTGTCTCGATGCAGAGAGCAGATGTATATTTATTCTGGGCACGATGTTTCGGATCAACAGCCGTACCGCGGGGGAGATCCTGCAGATGTCTCCTGAGAATTTCCGGCAGAGGCTTTCCAGAATCCGCGGGAAGGTGGCTGCATTTCTTGCAGAATCCTGCGGACTGTCCGGCGTGGGAATGTGCACCTGCAGGAAGCGGGTGGAATATGCGGTCCGGCAGAAGAGAATCAGCCCGGAACGCCTGGAGTATCTCAAGCTCCATCCCCTTGAAAACCAGGTGCTGGAAGAGTACAAAGACGAGATGGAAAAGCTGGACGAGCTTTCGCTTGTATTTGATGAACTTCCGATGTACCAGACCCCGGAGACGATAAAGGAAAGAATGCTAATGGTAATGAATTCTTCCCAGATGAAAAAGATTCAGGAATATTAGGAGGCCCAACATGTCAAAAATAATTACTTATCTTAGTGAATTGGAACAGAATAATAACCGCGAGTGGTTTCACTCCCATAAGGCGGAGTACCAGGAGGCGTTCGGGGAGTTTGAAGAGATCATCGCCGGATTGATGGCAGAACTTGGAAAAGACGATGCCAGAATCCTGAACTACCAGCCCAAAGAACTTACATTTAAGCTGATGAGGGACACCAGGTTCAGTAATGACAAGTCTCCGTACAATCCGGCCTTTCGATGTCATATATCACCTGCCGGCAAGCTGCCCGTGCCGGTCGGATATTTCCTGTGTATCCGCCCGGGAGACCGATCATTTCTAGGGGGCGGATTATTTGCTGACATGTTCCGTGATGCCACTGCCATGGTAAGAGACTATATAAACGGCCACGGTGCAGAACTGCAGGAGATCGTGGAATCCCCTCAATTCAAAGATACCAAGTCGGGCTTTGTAATCAAAGGAAACGCACTAAAAAACGTCCCAAAAGGATACAACGCCGAACACCCTATGGCGCAGTACTTAAAAAACAAAAGCTGGTATATTGAAGACAGTTTTAATGATGAGATACTGGAGAACAAGGATACTTTTATCCAATTTGCGGCTGAACGATTTCGGCTTATGGCTCCATTCAATGAATATTTAAATCAGGCGCTGAAGGAATTCAAAATGCCCCAGAGATAATTTCAGAATATTCTGAAAACGGTGGGCAAAGGGGTCAGACCCCTTTTATGTGACTTAATCACAGATTTTTCCAGACAGATAGTGTATAATAATAATATTAAAGAAAAGGAGGTCATGTTATGAAGGTTATAATGAGTAATAATCTGAAAGAATACATGAACGAAAAGGGTCAGAAAGACCTCGTGCTGTTCCTTGGCGCGTGCAGCACATGAGGCGGCTCCTATGTGGAGGTGCTGGCAAGGTTTGCCGGCAAGGATGAGAAACTTGAAGAAAATGGATACAAAAAGGTACCCAGTGAATTGGGACATGTCTATCTGCCGCCTGAGCAAATAGAGTTTGGGGATATCCTGAAGCTTGGCTTTACGACGTATTTCCAGATGCCCCAAATTACGGTAGAAGGCTGCAGGTCTGTCTGATTAACAAACAGGTACTCCCTGGAAAAGCCTTTTACGTTTTCCGGCGGACGTACGAACGATGACGAAGTGGAAAATGCCTCTCCCTGATGTTGAATCAGAAGAGGCATTTTCTAATTTAAAATCTGCACGTCTGGCTATTCTTCAAGCGCCCAGATGTGTTTGTTTTTCCGAAATATCAGACAGGTTATCACACCGATAAATCCCAGTATTAAAAACAGCATTGCTGCACCGCTTCCCTTACCGATGCCGAATAAAAGCCCCGGCAGGCTGTCAGCCGCCTTCTGGCTCATGTATGGTTCAAACACCTTGTCTACGCAGATTCCCCCCAGAAAATAGCCAATCGGAATGGTAAAGAACTGAAAGGTATTGCGGATGGCATATACCCGCCCCTGGAGCTCCACAGGGATGTGGGTGCGAAGCAGTACGTCCATATTCGTATTCATAATCGGGATGAACAGCCATCCAAGCAGTGCGCCCAGGCACCATACGGGTGTACTGTGTCCCAGTGCCAGCAGAAAATTCTCTGTGCTCATAGAAAAAAGCAGAGAATTGGTAATCACCCTTACCCGGCTCTTTGGTTTCGAAGCAAAAGAAGCAAACAGGCTTCCTGCTACATTTGCAATTCCGGAACAGGCATTGACCAGCCCAAGGGCGGCCTCGCTTCCCCCATTGCGCGACAAAAGCATTGCCGGGAGCGCCGCGTTGTACATGGAGGCGGTCAGGTTGATGGCCGAAAGAAAAAGAATCAGGTAAAAGATTCCTTTATTCCGGGTAAGGAATTGCAGCCCCTTTCCTGCGGCCTGAAGAACTGTTTCCTGCGCTTTCCCGGCGGATACCTTAACGGCAGGAATAGGAATAAAAAATGCCAGTGTAATAAATGCAATCCCGAACGTCAGAAAATCAAAGGCAATGACAGCCGTCATTCCAAAAAGCGAAAAAATGGCGGTGGCAATGACCGGGGACAGGATTGTGATCAGAGAATTGGAGAATGAACGCATTCCCCCGGCTCGCTGATATTGTTCCTTTGGCGTGAGCAGGCTGACCGCTACGTCCGAGGAAGGCTGCTGGATGGTGTTCATCAATCCGTTAAAGCCATTGATCAGATACAGGTGCCAGATTTCCAGGCGCCCCGTCCCAAGCAGAAAGAATACAAGTAAGGTGCTGGCTGCCGCGAGACTGTCACATACCAGCATGGTGCGCTTTTTATCCCATCTGTCGCTCAAAGCGCCTGCAAAGATACTCAGCAGTACGTAGGGGGCATAAGAACACACCGTCAGCAGAGCGGATGTAAGCGCGGATCCGGTCTGCTGGTAAGCCCAGATAACAAGCGCGTAACTGGTCATAGAACTTCCCAGTTCCGAAAATGACTGGGTTGCCCACAGAAGGATGAATGAGTGTAATCCCTGAAATAATTTTTTAAAGTTTTTCATTTGACTTTGCTCCTTTTTAATCATTCACTTAAATCGTCATATTAAAAATGCAAAGTCCGGTTGGACGAAAAATAGTCAAGCGCTGCTGCACCAGTGCATCAGTCAAACAGTGCAGAGATGAAA
Source organism: Eubacterium sp. BIOML-A2 (assembly GCF_009680135.1). Lineage (NCBI taxonomy): Bacteria > Bacillati > Bacillota > Clostridia > Eubacteriales > Eubacteriaceae > Eubacterium > Eubacterium sp. BIOML-A2. Next base: position 119,049 of record NZ_WKZK01000002.1, on the reverse strand, counting down.
CGCTTCCCATTTCTTATCTCCATGCAGTTTCGTCCGTATCAGACCTTGCATGGAGTTCTGTCAATGCAGAGTATCATAAGAATTTCCTCCTTTCTCACAAGCATATAAAATATCTCCAAGAATAGATAGAATCTGGCGAGTACCTCGAATAATAATTAGCTGTCAGTTTTGCTTACGAATTCCTCACCGCGCATCTGCTTCATCACAATGCGGTACAAGACTGTCGTGATGGCAAAGGTACAGGCATCAGCCACCGCCTGTGCCATCTGGATGCCAAACAGGCCGAAGAGCGGGGGCAGAATCAGCAGTGCAGGGATGAAGAAAAGCCCCTGCCGGGCGGAGGCAAGCACGGAAGCATATCCAGTCTTCCCCATGGTCTGCATCATCATATTATTCATAATAATCCATCCGTTCAGTATAAAAGTCAGGCATTGGAACCGAAGCGCCGTTGTTCCGATCCGGATGACTTCCGAATCATTTCGGAAAATGCCGACCAGATGGCCGGACAGCAGTGCACCGGTGACCGCCAGAACGAACAGAACCACGGTGGAGACCTTCACACAGAACCAGAAAGCCTCCCGGACACGGCCATATTTTTTAGCGCCGTAGTTAAACCCGCAGACCGGCTGGAATCCCTGCCCGAACCCGATCAGAGCCGAACTGGCAAACATGGTAATCCTGCTCACAATGGACATGGCGGCAATCGCGGCATCCCCATAGGGATTCGCGGCAATATTCAGCGTCATGGTAGCGACACTGCCCAGTCCCTGCCGGAAAAGCGACGGCAGCCCACCGCCCAGGATCTCCCGCAGCCGTTCTTTTCGGAACCGGACGTTACGGAACCGGATGGGGATGCACCCAGAGATGCGGATGCCGGCCAGCAGCAGAATAAAACTGACGAACTGGCTGAGTATCGTGGCAATGGCGGCTCCCGAGATCCCCATGTGAAAGACAAAGATAAAAAGCGGGTCCAGCGCGATATTGAGGACCGCCCCGATGGTAATCCCGACCATGGAATAAAAAGCATTTCCCTGAAAACGGATCTGGTTATTCAATACAAGTTGTGCAGTCATGTAGGGGGCGCCAATCAGTATGATCCCAAGGTACTGCTCCGTGTAAGGCAGAATCGTTTTCGTAGAACCAAGTACAATGCAGAGCGGTTTTAGAAAAATCAGTCCCAGTGCCATTACTGCAAAACCGAGGAACAGAGCCAGGAAAAATCCCGTGGCCGCCAGCTGCCCCGCCGCATCCGCATCTTTGGAACCAAGCCTTCTGGAAATAGAATTCCCCGAACCGTGTCCGCAAAAAAAGCCCAGCGCCTGAATCACAGCCATGAGTGGAAATGCTACCCCTACCGCCGCCGTCGCACTGGTGCCGATCCGACCGACAAAAAAAGTATCGGCCATATTATAAAATGAGGTAATCAGCATACTGATAATCGTTGGAACAGCCAGCCGGCCAATCAATCCGGGGATGGGCGCCTCCGTCATCATCCGGTATTTTTCATCCTGAGATGTATTACTGTGCAATGCAATCGCGTCCTTTTTGTAATTTGTTTGTTATGTAGAACTTATTTCACAGCATAGCGGAATTATACTGCCAGGAAGACACAACTTCGTTCATCTATGCTTCATAGTATATCATTATATCAAACAGAAGTGCCAATATCTATCGAAGCTCTTCAGATTGTATAAAAAATTTATAGAATTTATAGAAAATAGATTTGGTTTGAATTTCATAGTATCATCCGTAAACACCCCAAAGCTCCCATACCTAAAAGTTTCCCCCCCCCCTATTCTAACATGATGCACGATACAAATAGCCCATTCCATCCGCCTACCCCGTCTCGGATACAACCTGGGGACTGAGGCTTTACTGCCGGTCGGATGAACCAGCCAATCGAACTGTAAGCGGCAAGCCCTCCGGCCCGTTGCTAAATCTCGTTGCTAAATCCCGATATTGCAGTTTGGGAATGTGTGATATATACTAAAAGCCTAAGGGATTATAATGGTGTTAAGATGCAGAGGTTTAAAGCGGGTGTGACTATGGATTTTTACAAAAGGACAGCCTTGGTATGTTCAATCATTCCGGAAGGAAAAGTTTCTACTTATGGGCAGATTGCGCTGCTGTGCGGAAAACCGAAGCATGCCAGGCAGGTTGGGTATGCCCTGAGCCGCGGGCTTGCGGGGGAGGATGCGCCGGCCCACCGTGTGGTGAACGCGAAAGGGATATTAAGCGGAGCCGCGGCATTTGCCACGCCGGACTTGCAGAAGCAGATGCTGGAAAATGAGGGCGTGGAGGTACTCTGGACAGAAGACGGCTGGCGGGTAGATTTAAAACGGGACGGCTGGAAGAATACAATGGACGAAGCTTTATGGCTGCGGGAAGAATTTGACAGAAGGAACATCTGACAGATTATGTAATAGCCAATGGCATTAATTTACAGGAAGAGGAAATGAATGGATAAATATAAAATTTTGAAAGAAGTGTTCGGATATGATTCATTTCGTGACGGACAGGAGGAACTTGTTGAAAGCACGCTGCAGGGAAGAGACGTACTGGGGATCATGCCGACCGGGGCTGGAAAATCGATCTGTTACCAGGTCCCTGCGTTATTGTTTGAGGGGATTTCCCTCATTATATCTCCCCTGATCTCTCTTATGAAGGATCAGGTGACGGCCCTGAACCAGCTGGGGATACACGCCGCCTTCATTAATAGTTCACTGACGGAGGTTCAATACAGAAAAGCGATGGACAATGCCAGAAACGGCAGGTACAAGATCATCTATGTGGCGCCGGAGCGATTGCTGACGGAGTCCTTTTTATCGCTTGTCAGCTGTGTAAATATCTCCATGGTAGCTGTGGACGAGGCGCACTGTATATCCCAATGGGGGCAGGACTTCAGGCCCAGCTATCTCAAGATCGTGGATTTCATCAATATGCTGCCAAAAAGACCAGTTATTGCGGCCTATACGGCAACTGCCACCAAGGTGGTTAAGGAGGATATTGTCTGTATTCTGGGTCTGCAGGAACCGACGGTCATGGTTACGGGGTATGACAGAAAGAACCTTTATTTTGCGGTGAAAAAGCCAAAAAATAAGATGGCTGAGCTGCTGGCGTATCTTCAGAAGAATGGGGATAAGAGCGGGATTATCTATTGCAACACCAGAAAAAATGTGGAGGAGGTCCATGAGGCTCTGCTGCGGGAAGGCTACATGACGGCAAAGTACCACGCGGGCCTGTCGGATTCCGCGAGGAAACAGAATCAGGAAGATTTTATCTATGATATAAAGCCCATCATGGTGGCGACAAATGCGTTTGGGATGGGGATTGACAAGTCCAATGTGCGGTTTGTCATCCATTACAATATGCCCAAGGATATAGAAAGCTACTATCAGGAGGCCGGACGTGCCGGGCGTGACGGGGAGCCGTCGGAGTGCATACTTCTGTATTCCGGGCAGGATGTGAAGATCAATGAATTCCTGATCGGCAGGCAGACAGAGAACGAAGATCTGGATTATGAAGAGCGGGAACTGATACGGGAGAGGGATAACGAGCGGCTTAGAAAAATGACCTTTTACTGTTTTACAAATGAGTGCCTGCGCGATTATATTCTGCGCTATTTTGGCGAATACGGCGGTAATTATTGCGGAAACTGTGAGAATTGCCTGATGGAATTCCAGGATATTGATGTGACGCAGGAGGCGGTCAGTCTGATCAACCTGGTCAGGACAAGCGGAGAACGATATGGCATCAACGCCATTATCGATGCGGTTCATGGATCTGAAAATGCAAAAGTACGCCAGTTCAGGCTGGACAGAAATCCTTATTACGGTACGCTGAAAAAAGTTACGCTGGTCCGCATCCGGCAGATTATGAATGATCTGCTGGTGAAGGGATATCTGTTCCTGACCACGAATGAATACCCGGTTTTGAAAATGACAGAAATGGGAAGGAATCTGGTCTGGGAGGAAACTCCGGAACCGGTGATTCTCAAACTTCCGAAAGAAGTGGAAAAAGCACCTGCAAAGCAGAAGGCGGAAAAGAAGCAGAAAGTGGTTGACGTGAAATATCCGGATCTGTTTGAACGCCTTCGTCAGAAACGGTATGAGATGGCACAGGAGAACCATGTGCCGCCGTATATCATTTTTTCGGACAGGACGCTGAAAGAGATGAGTACTTATCTTCCTTCTAATAAGGCGGCCATGCTTGAGATTAACGGGGTTGGTACAAATAAGTATGAAAAGTACGGCGAAGATTTTATGGGCATGGTCAAGGCATATATGGAAGAAAAAGGGATCCGTCCGGAGGAAGTAGAGCCAAAGGCAGAGCCGGAAGAGGAACTGGACGAAAAGACGGGTAAAAAGAAAGTAACCATCAAAGACGGATTTGAGGCATACCGGGACAGCCTGGTCTCACAGGGTGTTGTGCAGGCTTACGCGGCATGGACCGAAGAAGAGGAGGAGCGGCTGAAGGAAGAGTACCAATCCGGTATGAAGATAAAGGAGATCAGCGAAGTGCATCACCGTTCAGAGGGCGGAATACGCAGCAGGCTGAAGAAGATGGGAATGATTCTTTAACTGCAGGCAGTTAAAAAATAAAGAAAGAAACAGATAAAAAGAGGCATCTTCCGGTTAATCATGTTTAACCAGGGATATGCCTCCTTTTTTGTGATAAGGTATATAGCCGCAAAGCGGCATCGCGGCGGCGCCAAAGTGTGCAAGCCCTTCATGAGTGAGGCGATGAGAAGTTTAGGCGGGCCTGCCCACTTTGTTTTTTGCCAGATACACCAAGTTGACAGACCGCAGGAGATATGGGAGGATATGAAAGATTACAGGAGGCGGGAAAGCGGAATGTATACTTGGCTTAAGCGGCAAAATCCACGATTTGGCTGTCTTTGAAAATATATTTAATTTAGAAAATTTAAATCATTTCAGGAATCCCATCCGTTATTATTAGTAGGGGACGCCCTGAGGAGGAAAAATTGACGCGCGAAAATGAAATTTTTAAACAAATAGAACAAGGGAATATGGAGGGGCTGGATGAGCTGGTCAGTATGTATTATCCGGAAATATACCGGTATTGCTGTTGGCATACCTCTAACCAGGCAAATGCAGAAGATGCGGTGCAGGAGACATTTCTGAAGGCAGTCCGCTATATGGACAGGTATGCCCACCGGGGCAGATTCCGAGCCTTTCTCTATCGGATTGCTGCGAATACATGCATTGATATGAGCCGGAGGAAATGTGAGGTGCCCGTGGAGGACGAGGTGTTGGAGGCAGTGCCTTTGGTGGATTCCTCCTTCCAGGAGACGGAAGACGATACGGACTTTTTGAGGCTTGTCAGGCAGCTTCCGGAGGAAATGTCGGAACTGGTCTTTCTGCGTTATGGACAGGAAATGAAACTGCGGGAGATCGCGGAGATTACCGGGCTGCCAGTCAGAACGGTACAGTCAAAGCTTCGTTATGCACTGAAAAGGCTGAAAAAGACGGCTGCTGCAGGGCAGGACAAAGAGGGAACATTGCAAAACATGCAGGAATGGCGGGGTGATGGAGATGAAAAATGATGCATTTATAACGGAGCTTAGAAAAGAGTTCCGGGAAAAACAACCGGAGATTTGTGAAAAACATTTGGAAAAAACGGCCGGTATGGTGAAAACTTTTTATACAAGCAGGCAGAACAGCCTGTCCAGGGCCAGAAGAATCGGATTTGGTGAACTGGTTCTGCGCCAGGTCCGGTTTATCGGTTGGAAAATATGGTGTTTACAGTTGATGGTGCTGGTTGGAATGTTTTGTGCGCTTCATACCATTTTAGCGAATATGGAGGTGGCCTCCAGGCATCTGCCCTATCTTCTGTTTGCGATGGCTGTGATGCTGGCGTGGATGGCAGTCCCCATGATGGGAAGAAGCCTCCGATACCATATGGCAGAAGTCGAGAGTGCATCTCTGTTCTCGGCCGGCCGGCTGATGGCGGCAAGGCTGCTGATTACAGAAGCCGGGGCGGTTGTATTGATGGCGGGAATGATTTGTATTACGGCTGCGGGAAATATATACCGCTTCAGCGAGATTATTTTTACAAGTCTGCTGCCATTTCTGGCAGTAAGCGGTATCTGTACCGGCCTGCTTGGGCACATCAGAATCCAGTCTTATGTGAAAAGCTGCAACGCGGGGGTGGTATGCATTCTTGTACTCGCTTTTATCATGGACCGGCTGGACACAAAAAAACTGGCGGATCTGCCGCAAGCAGTGGGATGGACGGCATGTGTATTCTGCCTGGCGCTGTGTGCATATCAAATCCGGAGAATCTGGAAGAAAGACAGCCTTAAGGACGGAGCGGCGTTTTGCTGAAATATATGTTAAGCAGAGGCAGCAGTTCAGTTTCGTCTGAACTGCTGCAGGTACGAAGTAAAACGAGCTGAAAGGAGAAAATATGGAGCTGAAAATAGAACATCTTACAAAAAAATATAAAGACAAGACGGCGGTGGATGATGTTAGCCTGACGGTTACCCCTGGGATCTGGGGGCTGCTCGGCGCAAACGGAGCCGGGAAGACGACTTTGATGAGAATGATAGCGGGAATCATGAAACCCACCTCGGGCTGCGTGAAGTATGACGGGATCAATATCGCTGCGCTTGGGGGGACCTACCGGGATATCTTTGGATATCTGCCCCAGGAGTTTGGATTTTATCCGGAATTTACCGTAAAAGATTACCTGGAATATATGGCGGTGTTAAAAGGGCTGACCAGGCAGGAGTCAAAACGAAAGATCGGAGAACTCCTGGAGACACTGACGCTGGGGGAGGTAAAAAATAAAAGGATTGCGAAGCTGTCCGGCGGAATGAAACGCCGTGTGGGAATCGCCCAGGCGTTGTTAAACGAACCGGAGATCCTGATACTGGATGAACCCACAAGCGGGCTGGATCCAGGAGAAAGGGTCCGTTTCCGCAACCTGCTCTCTGAGTTTGCACAAAACAGGATCGTACTGATCTCCACACATATCGTACCGGATGTAGAGTATATAGCCAGCCAGAATGCTGTCATGAAAGACGGACGTATATTGGCATCGGGGACGACAGATGAGCTGGTAGGAATTATGGACGGCAAAGTCTGGAATGTGCAGATGCCCGCCTATGATGTGCATCGGGCAGAGCAGAAGGCCAGGATCGTAAATCTGCGCAACGATAACAGTGACTATGTATCCGTCCGTTATCTCTCGGACCAGCCGGTTTTTCACGATTCCGTACAGGCTCAGCCGAGACTGGAGGATTTGTATCTGTGGCTCTTTCCGCAGGAAGAATCGGGAAAGGAGGAACACTGATATGAGACTTTTTCTAATGGAACTGAAACGAATTCTGAAAACCAGATCCGTACAGATCGTGATACTGGGAGCCCTTTTGCTGACCGCATTATTGGCATATGCACCGATTAGCTTTGTGAGATACACCATACAGGATGATTCCGGGTATAAGTCGGAGTTCAAAGGGATGGAGGCAATACGGGTACAGAAGGAGGCCCAGGCGGACTATGCGGGAATCGTGACGCCGGAGATGATCGTACAGGCATTGGCACAATATCAGGAATGCGCGGGGCAGTATAAAAACGGTATTTACGATGAAAATATGCCTGTCAATGAATACAACGAAAAAATAGCGCCGGTTTCCTTTATTGTCAGGAAACTGGCAGAGGTGTATGCAGACGATAAATCAGGATTTGCAGCAGATGAAATGAGCCTGACGGCGGAGGATGCCGGGCGGTTTTATGAGCAGTGCAGCCAGCACCTGTCAGATGTGATGAATCTGGAACAGCCGAATCATCCCCAGGCCAGGAAGAAGGCTGCGGCCATGTACGAAAAAGTGGATAAGCCCTTTTCCTATTACCCGGGTACGGATTCCAATTCTATAGAATATTTCGGGATCATGGTACTTTTGATGGCAGTGGTAGGAGTCGTAATCACAGTACCAATATTTTCCATTGAATACCAGACAGAGTCTGACCAGATCCTGCGCTGCACAAAACATGGAAAGCGTCGGCTTGCGATCGTAAAACTGCTCGCCTGCTTTACCATACTGACCGTAATATATGCGATATGCATGACGATTTTCACAATCATAATTAACACAGCATTTGGCTGGGAGGCCAGGCAGACAGATGTGCAGTTTTTGTTTTCCGCAATCACTTTTATAAAACTGACAGTGGGGCAGCTGCAGCTGCTTATTATAGGAATGGGATATCTGACCTTACTCGCCACAATTTTCTTTACCCTGTTTTTATCCAGCAGACTAAAAAGCGTGTCTTCAACCGCCATCACAGCTCTCGTCTTCTGCATTCTGCCCTTCTTTCTCAACAGCTTTTGGAATAGCGGTTTGGGCGACTGGATCAGCGCGGTGCTGCCGTCGGGCGGAACAGGAATGGGGAACAGCTTCTTGTACGCCCTGCTGGATACCCGGTTTCTGTTTATCGGGGAGCATGCCTTCTGGGTACCTTGTGTCATGGCAGTGGCTGCAGCCGTAAATATAGTATTGTTCTGTGTACTAACGGCAGAAACTTACTGCAGACGTACCATCTAAAAAGAATGAATTGGGGTATGAGTGGGGGGCGCGGATGAGGGGCGCTAATGAGAAGGCGAGTCCGGCGCCTGGCGGGGCAATGTCTGCTGGTGAAATGTCCTGACACTTCGCTAAGAAGCTGTAGAAGAAAACGGAAGGCAAAGAGGGGTACTTGACGCATTTGGCCCGAATGCCGATGCATTCGCGCCGCAGGCGTCAACAGAATTTGCCTGGTAAGGCAAATTCTGCCCCCTCTTTGCCTTCCGTTTTCTTCAACAGCTTCTAGAGCTTGCTTTATGGACTTTTCACCAGCAGACATTGCCCCGCCAGGCGCCGGACTCGCCTTCTCATTAGCTGGGCGCATCAGGACGGAAGATTTGGACTCATTTCCCGGGAGGAAGCCTACGACGGGAGCGGCGTATTTGGGCTCACTAGGATTTATGTTTTTTAGAGGGGGAATTTGTCTGTAAAGGTCTTAGGGCGCAAGCTTTTTCCGTTTATTGACTATGAAGTATAAAGTCATATTACAGATGATCTCTTAAAGAGTGTCAGCTAAAGAACAAAGTGTTTTAATAACCGGGGCAAAAACAGTACCGAGGAGTCTTTTCCATCCGCTGCTCCCGTTCAGACGGTACCAACGAAAAGAATTTCTTACTTTCCGTCCGGATGAACCAGCCAAGGGGGAGGTGGGACGCAGGACTTTCTGCCTGTAAGGCCGGTTTAAAACGCCTTATAGCGGACGATTAGAAGTTCTTATAGAGCCAGAGGCGCCCAGAAGGGATGAAAATTGATTTTCAAAATCAATTTTCATTCCGGCCTAAAACGAGAAAGCATCCGGCTTTCTCGTTGCATGTCGGAAGTGCCCTTCTGGGCGCCTCTGGCTCTATTAGAACTTCTTCGTCAAGCGCTCAGGATTTTAAACCGGCCTTACAGGCAGAAAGTCCTGCGTCCCACCTCCCCCTTGGCGTCCCCTCCCCGAATCTTAACAAATTCTTCCCCCAAAAGTCTTGACCCTTACGGTGCGTCAGGGTGTATCGTAGTCTTATCAAAGGAGGGTATGAAAAATGAGAACAGTGAAAGAAGTATCAGAAATAACGGGTATCAGCGTGCGCACGCTTCATTATTATGATGAGATTGGGCTGTTAAAGCCTACTTCATGTAGTGAGGCCGGATACCGGCTTTATGACGATAACGCACTTGAGACTCTTCAGCAGATTCTGTTTTTTAGGGAATTTGATATGCCCTTAAAGGAGATCAAATCCATTATGGATAATCCCGAATTTGATAAGGATAAAGTACTCACCAGCCAGATGCGGATGCTGGAACTGAAACGGGACAGGCTGAACCGGCTGATCGGTACGATCATGGATATTCTGAAAGGAGAGAACAGGATGAGTTTTGAAGTATTCAGTAAAGCGGATATCGAGGAAATGTACAGCCTTATGCTGGAAAATATGGGAGAATCGCAGAAAGATGCTCTGAAAAAACAGTATGGTGATCTGCACAAATTTAAGGAATCTTTTCTGGAGAAAGCCGGTTCCGGGCAGGCGCAGGAAAATTATCAGAAGATGATTGAATGGTATGGAAGTAAAGACAAAGCAATGGACGCGGTAAAAGATAACCTGCCGGAAGAAGTTTTTAATGCCTATCAGAAAAGAAGCGAAACACTTTATCAAAAACTTGCGGAATTAAAGGGGAAGGATGTAAGCACGTTTGAGGTAAAACAGATTGTAGGGGAGCTGGATTTTGTTTCCAGACAATTGTATCAGATGGATGATGTGAGCGCGATGATGTTGGAATTGGCAGAGATGTATGAGACGGACGAAGGAATGGACAAATACTATAATACTGCCTATGGAGACGGAACAGCGAAATATTTGTGCAGGGCAATCCGGGCGTTTTACTGCTAAAGCGCGTTAGAAAATTGTAAAAGCAGCAGCTGTCTGTAAGATAGCCTAAATTTTCGAGAGAATTGCCGCATATGCGGAGTGTTTAAGATGAGGGTTACTATTCACGGCTCATGGGCAGATGCCCGGAGACCATCACGTCATCGGCTCCGATTCTGTGCAGCAGGGTGCACGGCACGGTCTGAACAGTAACTGAATCGTAACGACAATGGCGCTATGCGACATATGGGGTTTTATTGCAGAAATATAAGTGGTACAATGGGGATGGAACCGTTTGTGATGTTTAGGAGTGTATGAAGGAGTGATTCGAATGAATGAAACATTGCGGTGTCTGGAGGAACGCAGGAGTATTCGTAAGTATACGGGAGAGCAGATTCCGGAGAAGATTCTGGAGCAGATCCTACAGGCAGGCACGTATGCGCCCACCGGGATGGGGCTGCAGTCTCCGGTGATGGTAGTTGTGCAGGATGCGGATATGATCCGAAGGCTTTCTGCTCTGAATGCGGAGGTTATGGGGACGGACAGCGATCCTTTTTACGGGGCTCCAACGGTGATTGTCGTGCTGGCAGACAGATCCAGGGGGACCTGCGTTGAGGATGGCAGTCTGGTTATTGGGAATCTGCTGAACGCGGCGGCTTCACTTGGAATCGGATCCTGCTGGATTCATCGGGCGAGAGAGGTGTTTGCCGGGAAAGAGGGCAGAGAGATTCTGGCAGGCTGGGGCCTGGATCCGGACCGGTATATTGGCGTGGGGCATTGTATTTTGGGATATGCGGCGGAACAGGGGGAGGCGAAGCCGAGGAAAGCCGGCTATGTGATCCGTGCTTAGAAGCCTGGGATCAGGCCTGTATCATGTATACAAGAACGGTTAAAAGATGTATAAGTCGGAACTGGCACATTGGGTAGGCAAAAGCCTTCCAATGTGTTTGTCTTTATGTCCGGGAAACCGATTCCTGCTGATGCAGCTTTTTCCATTTCCCCGTCCGGTACTCCATATATGAGATCAGATAATTTGCCGTCCAGCCGATGGGGACTGCCAGCCAGACCATGGATATGCCGAAAAGAGGAGCCATAGCGGCAGCAAAACAGACCCGGATTCCAAGATTTACCAGGTTTGCTACGGTAAACATTTTCATATCTCCGGCTCCGCGCAGTAAACCGTCTGTGATCATTTTCAGGCCGATCAGGGCGTAGAACCAGCCCATGAATCTGAGGCAGCGGATGCCGGTATCCAGAGCCAGGACGGAACCGCCTTCCCCGAGAAACATGGTGATGATCGGGCGGTAAAACAGCTGCAGTGCGAGGCAGAGCAATACGGCAAATGCGGCAACGATCCCATAGGCAGTGTGATAGCCCTTCTGTACCCGGTCGAACCGGCGGGCCCCGATGTTTTGGGCTGTGTAGGGGGACATGGCATTGCCCATTGCGGCCATGGGGACGAAGCACAGGGCCTCCACGCGCATGGCGGCGGAGTATCCGGCAAGGATTTCGGAACCAAAATTGTTGACAACCGACTGCACCAGCATCATGCCGATGGAGACCGTGGACTGCTGAAGGATAGATGGAAGTGCGATTCTGGTCATAGCCTTCAGTTCCTCTTTGCCATACGGTACAGCAGGCCCGGCGGGGTATGCCTTCAGTTCCCTTAAGAACAGAATAAAGGCGGTGATTGCAGAGATGCCCTGGGCTATAAGCGTGGCCCATGCGACTCCGGCTACCCCGAGATCCAGGGAATATACCATGTAGATATCCAGAAGGATATTAAATACAGAGGAGAATATCAACAGGTAGAGCGGAATACGGGAGCGCCCCAGCGCATTAAACATGGAAGACAGCACATTGTACATAAATAAAAAGGGAAGCCCCAGAAAATAGATATTCAGGTATTCTGTGGCCTGTCCCATGATATTGGACGGCGTGTTCAAATACAGCATGATCGTGCTGCTCTGCCATAAGCCGAAAGCGCCCAGCAGGATGCTCAGACCAAGAAATGTGAGCAGTGCGGTGGATATGGAGCGTTTCATCTTTGTATAATCCCGGGAACCGAAAAGGCGGCTCGTAACAACGGAGGAACCGATGCCGCCGCCGATGGCGATAGAAATGAATACATTGGTCAGCGAATAGGACGCCCCAACTGCAGCCAGGGCATCTTCGCCCACAAACCGTCCGACCACGACGGAATCGGCCATGGTATAAAACTGCTGGAACAGGTTTCCGATCATAATAGGAAAGGCAAAGACAAGAAGTGCCTTCAGAGGTCTTTGGTTTATTAAATATTCTTTATTCATGAGTGTGGCACCTTTCAGTAATAAAATCAGTAAAATTAGTATTGCTAAGTTCATAAAGATTATAAGTATATTTTAGTAACAGTTCGAGCGTGCCTGAACTCTTACATATTTTAAACGTTTATTTGGAAATCATGTTATAAGGTTTAAGAAAATGATTTCTGTGGTATTATAAGAAAAAGACATTTGTTTCCTGAAAGGAGATGCGCAATGAAAAGCCTGAAATTAAGAGAAGGATTTTACTGGACCGGTATTGTGGATGATTCCCTGCGTGTATTTGACATCATTATGTATACGGAGTTTGGAACTACATACAATTCGTATGTATTAAAGGCCGGGGATAAGACAATTTTGTTCGAGACAGCTAAAGAGAAATTCTGGGATGATTACCTGGAAAAACTGGAAGAAGTGACTACAGTCAGTGAGATTGATTATCTGGTCGTAAGCCATACGGAGCCGGATCACGCGGGAAGCGTAGAGCGGCTTCTGGATATGTGTCCGCATCTGAAGATTATTTCTACCGGGACTGCAAACGGTTTTTTGAAAGAGATCGTGAACCGGGATTTTACGGGAATTGTGGTTAAAGATGGGCAGAGTATGCAGATTGGGAATAAGACGCTGTATTTTATGGCTGTGCCGAACCTGCACTGGCCGGATACGATGTACACTTACATTGAGGAGGAGCAGATCCTTGTAACCTGTGATTCTTTTGGCTCTCATTATGGATTTCATGATGTGCTGCTGAGCAGAGTGGAGAACTGGGAGGATTATGAAAAGGCCACGAAGTATTATTTTGACTGTATCATCGGCCCCTTTAAGTCTTATATGGTCAAGGCGCTGGAGCGGGTGCGCCAATTGGATATTACGATGATATGTACCGGTCACGGGCCGGTTCTGGACACAAAGCTGGAGCAGATCTACCAATGGTATGAGAAATGGTGTGACGTCCGCAATCCTAATCAGAAGAAAACCGTTATTATTGCCTATGTCAGTGCTTATGGATATACAAAAGAGCTGGCAGAGAACATTGCGGAAGGGATTCGGGAATGCGGGGATATTGATATCCGCCTTTATGATATGGTAGAGGCAGATCCGGGCAAAGCCGTGGAGGAACTGGGATTCGCAGACGGGATTTTGCTTGGGACGCCTACGATTGTGGGGGAGGCGCTGAAACCGATCTGGGATCTGACGCTGGCTATGACGCCGGTTACCCATGGCGGCAAGCTTGCAGGCGTATTCGGCAGTTACGGATGGAGCGGCGAAGGCGTTCCCCATATAGAAGAGCGCCTCAAACAGCTGAGGATGCAGGTGGTGGAAGGGTATCAGGTTCGTTTCAGACCGGATCAGGCGGACAGACAGGACGCCTTTGATTTTGGATATAATTTTGGGTGTATCCTTCTGGACAGACCAAATACAAAGAAGAAAACCGCAGAGAGCGGCCTTGTAAAATGCCTTGTCTGCGGAGAGATATTCGATGCCTCACTGGAGATCTGCCCGGTCTGCGGGGTGGGGAAGGAAAACTTTGTTCCCGTGGAAGTGGAGGAGAGTTCTTACCGCAAAGATACGGAAGACTTCTATCTGATTCTGGGAAATGGCGCGGCAGGTTATCAGGCGGCAAAGGCTATCCGTGAACGGGATAAGACAGCTTCCGTTGTGATGATTTCTGATGAACCTTACCGCTCATACAACCGGCCCATGCTGACAAAGTCTATCATGGCGGAATTAGATGAGGACCAGATCGCCATTCAGGATGAAAGGTGGTATCAGGAACAGAAAATCGTACAGGTTCTGGGTAAGAAAGTGACTTCCGTGGATACAAAAGAAAAAGAGGTGTCATTGGAGGATGGAACACGCCTGAAATATACAAAGCTGATTTATGCTCTGGGCGGGGAGTGCTTTATCCCTCCGATTCCCGGCAGTGACAAGGAAGCAGTCGTAGCTATCCGGAGACTGCAGGATACGAGGAAGATTGCCGATCTTCTTCCTAAGGTAAAAAATGTCGTTGTCATTGGCGGCGGCGTACTGGGGCTGGAGGCTGCCTGGGAGATGAAGAAGGCAAAGTGCAGTGTTACGGTGCTGGAAATTGCGCCTGTTCTGATGGGGCGCCAGCTGGATGCTTCTGCGGGAGAGTTGTTAAAAGATATTGGCGGAGAGTGTGGAATTAACATCAGGACCGGCATACAGGTGGAGGAGATTCTGGGAGAAGAGCGGGTAACCGCAGTTCGGCTGAAAGGCGGGGAGGAAATCCCTGCGGATATGGTTATCATTTCCAGCGGAGTCCGCGCCAATATCGGGCTGGCTGAGCAGATGGGGCTGGAGACGGATCGTGGCGTGGTGGTGAACGGCAGAATGGAAACGAGTATGGCAGATGTATATGCATGCGGTGACTGTGCACAATACCAGAACGTCAATTATGCAATCTGGCCGGAAGCCGTGGAACAGGGAAAAGTGGCAGGCGCCAATGCGGCAGGAGAAGAAGTTGAATATGAGCAGGTACCGGCGGCGCTTACGTTTAACGGAATGAATACCGCGCTTTATGCAGTGGGAGATACGGGGAAGAACCCGAACCTTGTGTATAAGACGGTGGAATTTAAAGATATGGGTAGAAAACAGTATAAGAAATATTACTTCCTTAATAATAGACTTTGCGGAGTTATCCTGATCGGGGATGTGGCTGAGATGGGGAAGATGGGATCGGCAGTGGAGAAACGAATGGCTTATGGGGAGGTTATGAAAGGGTAGGAGGTCCGCGGTTTTGACGGACATACGGGAAGCAGCCTTCGGGTACACATGCCGGAAGGCTGCTTCCCGTCTGTCCGACAAAACCGCTGGGCGCATCCGGGCGGTAGGAAGGGCGTGGCTTTTCTCGGGAGTGAATGGAACGGGGGAGGCGGATTGGGTTGGAAGTAGATTGAGTTGGACTGGTAGTAAGTAGAGGGGGATATTTGCTGGAGGAGCCAGTGTGGGGATGGTATTGCTGGATTGGATTTACAGTAGTTTTTTACTATGATAGAATATTAAAATAAGATATGGTCAGCACGGGGATTTTTTTGTGAGGATGTTGGTGACTGCAGGGATTGTGAAGTGAGGGATTGAGTATGGCTTGTTTGTTGATTGTTGAGGACGATGTTGATTTGGGGGAAGGGATTGGGTTTGCTTTTTCGGCGGACGGGTATGTCACGGACTTGGCGGTTAGTATCCGGGACGGGCGGCGGATGCTGGCCAGGGGCGGGTATGACTGTGTTATTTTGGATTGTAATTTGCCGGATGGGAGCGGATTTGATTTTTGCAGGGAGATTCGGGCGGAGAGTGATGTGCCTGTATTGATGCTGACGGCCAGGGATACGGAGCTGGATGAGGTGATGGCTCTGGAGCTGGGGGTTGATGATTTTATGACGAAACCTTTTTCGGTTGCGGTTCTGAAAGCGCGGGTGAAACGGCTGGTTATGCGGCGTGATGGAGGACAGGCTGTCCAGTCTAATGGGATACGGGTTGATCTGCGGGAGTGCAGGGTTTTTCGGGATGGCGGGGAAGTTCTGCTGAGTAAGGTGGAGTATAAGCTGCTGTTGTTTTTTCTGGAAAACCGGAATCAGGTTTTGTCTAAGGAACAGATTTTGGAATATGTCTGGGACAGTTCCGGGCGGTTTGTGGATGAGAATACGGTTTCTGTGAATATTCGGAGACTGCGTTCTAAGATTGAGGAGAACCCGGATTCCCCCAGCTGTATTAAGACGGTGCATGGACTGGGATACATATGGAAAGAGAACTAGTATATCGAATAATAATGAGTGTCTGATTACGCATGTGAGGGTGGATAGAAACAGGGCGGTAGAGAATGATGGAATGGTTATGGATGGGGATTTTTGGCGGACTGGCTCTTGTTTTTGCCGGAGCAGCGCTGTGGTTCAGGCGGAAGAAACAGAGGCTTTACCGGGAAGTTGACCGGATGATGGACCGGATTCTGGATAATAAAAGGATTGAACAGACGGATTTGAGTGAGGGGGAGGTGTCTGCCCTTGCGGGGAAGGCGAGGCGTATCCAGGAAAAACTGGAGGCTGAAGTGGGCGGCGCCCAGAGGGAGAAGGAGCAGGTAAAAAGCTTGATTTCCAATATGTCTCATCAGCTGAAGACTCCTCTTGCAAACATTATGATGTATGAAGAAATTCTGGAGGATGGATCGCTTCCACGGGAGGAACAGGAGAAGTTTCTTGGTAAGATGAAGAAGCAGTCGGTAAAGGTGGAGTGGATTCTGAATTCTCTGTTTAAGATGGTGAAGCTGGAACAGAATGTGATTGTATTTGAGGCGGAGGGGGCACTGATACGCCGGACGCTGCTTGACGCGGTGAATCTGGTTTACGAAAAGGCACAACGCAAGGGGATTGAGATAGAGACCGAGTATTTTCCGGACTGTTTCCTGTACCATAATCCCAAATGGACTACAGAGGTATTTGCCAATATTCTGGAGAATGCCGTAAAGTATACGCCGGAGTCAGGGTGTATTACGATAGGGATGAGGCGGTATGAGATGTATTCGGAGATCTGGTTTCGGGATACAGGGATGGGAATCGCGAAAGAGGAGCTGACAAAGATTTTTCAGCGCTTTTATCGGAGTAAGGATGCGGAAAATATGGACGGATCCGGGATTGGCCTGTATCTGTCCAAGTTGATTCTGGAAAAAGAGAAAGGATATATGAACGTGGCTTCTGAGCCTGGGAAGGGAAGCTGCTTTTCTGTTTTCTTACAGAACTGTGGAAATTGATTTCTGACAGTTTTGTAAGAATTTCTTTTTTATTTGTAGGATGTATGTAAGCACGCCCTGATAAAATCAGAATGAACAGGAAAGGAGTGTTTAGGATGAAGATTTTAGACATACAGCATGTAGATAAGGTATATGGCTCCCGGGATATCCCGGTCCGGGCGCTGTCCGACGTGAGTTTCTCCGCGGAGCAGGGCGAGTTTGCGGCAATTGTGGGGGCAAGCGGGAGCGGGAAAAGCACCCTGCTGAATCTGATCGGGGGGCTCGATATACCTACGAAGGGGAACGTGATCATACGGGACCACGATATAGCAGAGCTGAAGCGGAAAGAGCTGACGATTTTCCGGCGCCGTAATATCGGCTTCGTTTTCCAGAATTACAGCCTGATGCCGGTGCTTAACGTATACGATAATGTGGCTCTTCCGGCCACTTTCGACAAAGGAAAATATATGGATCACGCTTATATAGAGGATCTGCTGAAAGAGCTGGGACTTTGGGAGAAGAGAAAGAGCTACCCAAATGAACTGTCCGGCGGTCAGCAGCAGCGGGCGGCCCTTGCCAGGGCGCTGGCGAATAAACCAGCCATCATACTGGCGGATGAACCCACCGGTAATCTGGATTCCCGCACGGCCATCGAAGTGATGGGGCTTTTAAAGTCCAGCAGCAAAAAGTATAACCAGACAATTTTAATGGTGAC
This sequence comes from Eubacterium sp. BIOML-A2, assembly GCF_009680135.1. Classification (NCBI taxonomy): domain Bacteria; kingdom Bacillati; phylum Bacillota; class Clostridia; order Eubacteriales; family Eubacteriaceae; genus Eubacterium; species Eubacterium sp. BIOML-A2. The sequence goes on along the minus strand of NZ_WKZK01000002.1, from coordinate 100,859 downwards.
ACACAACGAAGCGCTTGCTCAGACCTGTGACAGGCTGATACGCATCGAGGACGGGCGGCTGTATGACGGCGAAAGAGAATTTTACGCAAAAGGCGGTGAGAAGCATTGAAAAACACCATCCGGCTGGCTTTTGCCTATTTAAAATATTACAAAAAACAGACGCTGTCCCTGTTTCTGGGGATTCTTCTTTCTGCGTCCATACTTACCGGTATAGGCTCTCTGATGGGGAGCGGAAGAAACGCTACTCTTGAAAATGCCAGAGGAAAGGCAGGAGACTGGCATTATTATGTGCGCTGCGATTTCCCCTGGTTCACGGATTTTCAGGGGCATACCGAGGGAAAGGGATACAAAGTAGAGAAGTTTGGGGTTCTGACGATCCGGAAAGTCATGGAAGAGCCCTACGAGATTACCATGGCATATGCAGACTCAGGTTATCTGGATATCATGGGCCGCAGGCTGGAGCAGGGACACTATCCACAGCAGAAAAATGAAGTGGCAATGGATACCTACACGCTCAGAAATCTGGATATTCCGGCGGAGATCGGAAGCCGGGTGAAGCTGGACAATGAGGAATTCACCCTGTGCGGAATCATTTCCAGCATGCCGGATGCGGACAGTATGCAGGTGTTGGTTGACCAGGATCTGGATTACGGGACAAACGGTGAGTTTCTTTATATGAAGTTTGATGAGTCCCGCAAGGTGTATAAGCAGGCGGCAAGACTGGCAGATACATTTGGGATTGAAAAATCCGGTTTGAAAAGAAATAATCAAATGCTCAAATATCTGGGCGGAGAGGGCGGCACGTCTGTGCTGAATACGATTAAGACGGGCGTCACGGTGAAGGGCACCGGTCTGCCTTATATCTGGTACATGCTGAATGAAAACTGGAATCTTACCGAAAAGGTAGTTATGGCCGCACTGGGGCTGTTCAGTATTTTCATCATGTACAGCCTGTTCCAGGTATCCGTTATCCGGAGAATGTCCCAGTACAGCATTCTGCAGACCGTGGGAATGGGGGAGAAAAGTACCTTTGGCATTCTTGCGGCAGAATTATTTATGATTTTTCTGCCCGGGTACCCGTTGGGCTGTATCCTGGGAAATGCTGCCGCCTCACTGATCTATAGAGCCCAGGGGCAGATTTTCGTGTATCCGGAAGACTTTATTGTACACCAGAGCGGGGATACCAGGCAGATAGCCGTGAGCCTGCCTGCCCCCGGCAGATTTTATATATCTGAAGATGTCATTGTGGGAGGGGCGGTATTCTTCCTTGTTCTGATCTTTCTGATTAGCTTCATACTGGTGCGCAGAATGCACAAATTGACGCTCAGGGAGCTGCTTGCCAAAGAAGGCGGGAAGAAAAGAAAGAACCGGAAAATATACAGCGTAAAGCTTCCAAATCTCACGGGGGTTCTGACAAAAAAGTTTATGTTTGCAAGAAAAGGAGCGTTTCTGGGAATTCTGCTCTCTCTGTCCGTTGGAGGCCTGCTTTTTCTGGGTGCGGCATACGTGTCTGAAAATACCAGAATTAATAATGAACTGACCTTCAAGGCTGATGACGGCTTGGGTTCAGATATCCAGATCTATGTAGATTCGGATGCACTGGAGACGGTCATCCCCGAGCGGACGGTTCAGGAGCTGAGACAGATACAGGGAATCAAAAGCATGAACGCGGTCAGATATATGCTGGGGGAAGTATCATTCCTGGACGGGACATTTAAATGGAATTCCTATTATCCTGAAATTGCGAACAGTGGGGATATCAAACCAGATCCGGTACTGATGGAGAAGTACAATGGCGTAGCTGTGCAGATCGGAGAGAAGGATTATCTGCTGAAAGCAAATATATACGGGTATGACGATGAGCTGCTTCAAGGCCTGAACGAGTATCTTCTGAAGGGAGAAATTGATCCGGACAGGATGCGCGCAGAGAACAGTATGATCTTCAAGACCATCATGGACGGGCAGGGAAATTATGACGGGATCGAGATCAAGGCAGGCGATAACATCACTCTGAAAACGCCTGCAAGCCCAGAAGCCGCCCGGGAGGTGCTGCGTTTTGAATCAGAGGAGATCCGGTACAGACATTCAGACTTCCAGGCAGCCGCAGTAGCAAGCCGGCCTCTGGCGAAGGTGGATACATTTATAGGGGATGACGGCAGGGACCGGGTTGATATCATCATGACAAATGAGCAGATGAAGAAGAATTTTGGAGTCAGCGGTTACCGGACAATCAGCATCAGCCTGAAAGAAGGGGCAGACGCCTCGAAAGTATCCGATGAGATACGCAAGACAGTGTCAGGAGTCAAGAAATGTGTTGTAAAAGATTATACGGAGCAGATCAAACAAGAGAATCAGTACCTTGCCCGGAAAATGCTGTTTTTCTATGGTGTGGGAGCGATTCTCCTGGCAATCAGTTTTCTCCATATCCTGAACAGCATGCAATATCTGGTGGCTGCAAGAAAGCACGAATTCGGCATCCTGCGGGCCATGGGTATCACCGATGCAGGATTCCGGAAAATGCTGGTGAAAGAGGGTGTGAGATACGGTCTGTATTCCAGCCTTGTCATGGTGGTGATGTACCTGATCTTACAGAAAATCCTGTATTACTTCATGGTTCATGTGTATCTGTACCTGCATCCCAAGGCGGGCATGTCCCCACTGCCTGTTCTGCTGATGGCAGCGGTAAATATCCTGATCTGTATCGTAGCAGTACTCATCTCGGGACAATCCGTACTAAAAGAACAGATCATCAAATCAATTGCATAGTCAACGAGCTTTAGACTCGGTGACGGATGGGGGACGACAAGCGGACTGTAAGCGGCAAGCCCTCCGGCCTGTATGGTCGGTTTAAAATCCTGAGCGCTTAACGAAGAAGCTCTAAGAGAACCAGAGGCACCCGGAAGGGCACATCCGGCATGCGCTGAAAAAATTGATATTTTTTCAGCACAGGCCGGATTGAAAATTGATTTCGGAGAATCAATTTTCATCCCTTCCGGATGCCTCTGGCTCTCTAAGAGCTTCTAATCGTCCGCTATAAGGCGTTTTAAACCGACCATACAGGCCGGAGGGCTTGCCGCTTACAGTCCGCTTGTCTGGCTCATCCGACCGGTTGGAAAAGACTCGTTCCCTAGTGGGGGTCTAAACGGGGGAGGCGGATGGGATTGGATGTGTGTAATGTGCATCTTGTTTAAATGTTTTTAATTGTTTAGGTATTATATTATGAGGGGGGGGAATTTTATTAGGGAATGTCATCCTGAATAGTCATACGAATCCGTTCATGCAGATGAACGCTCCGTGTAGTCAATTCACATCCGCTGCCCCCGTCAGGGATCCAAACCGGTGAACGGGCCCTTTCCTACCGGTCGGATGAGCCAGCTTTATGACAGGGATACCGGGGAGGGACCGGGGCTGTATATGCCGGTGCGAAATGCTAGAGTGCGCTTACTGCCCCTTGGACAACCGCTGCCGGATAGGCGGGGAAAAATTTGATCACCAAATCAAATTTTTACTGAACCCAGCGCGGGAAATCATCAGATTTCCCGTGATGTGTTCAGTGTACCCGTCTATCCGGCAGCGGTTGTCCTAGGGGCAGTTAGCAGCACGGGTGCATATCGCACCGGCATATACAGCCCCGGTCCCTCCCCGGTATCCCTGTCATTAAGCGTCCCCCCATCCGTGGCCGCGACTAAAGCGCGTCCACTAAATCCCTTTACTTTGGGGAAATTAGTCGTATAATTATGGGTGAAATATTTTTGTAGCATTGGGAGGTCAGACAGATGATGAAATTAAAAGCAAAGCAGCAGATGTCGGAATCGATGTCTCTGGCGGTGTTACTTACGCTGGCGGGGGGATTTCAGGATGCGTATTCCTATAACTGCAGGGGCAGGGTGTTTGCCAATGCCCAGACAGGGAATATTGTATTGCTTGGGCAGAACCTGGCTCAGGGGAACTGGGGGACGGCGCTGCATTATCTGATGCCTCTGGCTGCATTTGTCGGCGGGGTGTATGTGACGGAATGGGTGCATCATTTATATAAAGATTATCAGAGAATACACTGGCGGCAGATTGTCCTTGTTGTGGAAGTGGTTTTGCTTGCCGTGGTGGGGCTTCTGCCTCATACTTTTGATGTATTGGCTAATGTGCTGATGTCTTTTGCCTGTGCCATGCAGGTGAACAGTTTTCGTAAATTTAGGGGGATTCCCTGTGCTACTACAATGTGCATCGGCAATATGAGAAGTGCCACGGAAATGCTTTGTAAATATCATATTACAAAGGATAAGGCGCTGAAAAAGAAAAGTCTGCATTATTATTTTGTGATATTGATCTTTGCGGTTGGGGCCGCGGTCGGGGCGGTTATGAGCAGGGCTATTGGGCTGCAGTCTATATGGATAGCCGGGGCGCTGCTGGCGGGGGGATTTGTACTTATGTTTGTCAGGGAAGAATGAGAGTGAACCGCCTGTTTGGCGGGGAGGCGTACGTGAATTTCGGCATAAAAGACAGGGGACAACGGCAAACGTCTCCTGTCTTAATTATGCGCTTTTATTTCCCTGTGTGTCTACATCTTTTTAGAATCGAATTTTATAATGTGCGAGCCAATAGTTGACCTGGAGCATGTAGGCCAGCATCTGCGGACCGGCCATGAGCTGCCCGTACCAGGGCTTCCCATAGTCGGACGGGCTGTTTACAAATGCGTGGACTTTCTTGGTATCCAGCAGGCTGTGGATTGGCGCATTGGGATCGGTCAGGACTTCTTTCAGCTGGCCGCCAAGCATTTTTTCGTATGCGGGGTCGTATGTTTTCGGGTAGGGGCTCTTTTTCCTCCAGAGGATTTCGCTGGGGAGAAGCCCTTCTCCTGCGTGCCGGAGCAGACCTTTTACAATGCCGTCGGGGCATTTCATCTGCCAGGGTACATTGAAAATATACTCTACGATCCTGTAATCCGCCAGGGGAACCCTTGCCTCCAGACCGCTGTACATGCTGGTGCGGTCCATCCGGTCGAGCAGTGTTACCATGAACCACCGCAGATTGAGCCAGGCGATCTCGCGGCGTCTTTTTTCTTCAGGGGTGTCCCCGGGGAGGCGTGGTGTTTCTTGGATTGTTTTCTCGTAGGCTTCCCGGGCATATTCTTCCATGCGCAAATCCCGGATCAGGCAGTCATCCAAAAGTGTCTGTCTTGGCTCCATGCTCCGGGACCAGGGGAAGGCAGCGGTTTCAAAGGCTTCCCGGCTGTGGAACCAGGGATAGCCGCCGAAGATTTCGTCCGCGCATTCACCGGTCAGGGTGACTTTGTTGTAGTCCTTCACCTGGGAACAGAAGTACAGCATGGAGGATTCCACATCCGCCATACAGGGAAGATCCCTTGCATCTACAGCTTTATACAGGCAGTCCAGCTGATCCTGATTGGAGCATTCCAGGTACCGGTGGTTCGAACCGGCATATTCCACCATTTTATCAACGTAGGGCCGGTCCTGGCTGGGTTGGAAGGAATTGGAACGAAAGTAGCGGTTATTATCCACAAAGTCAAAGGAAAAGGTATTTAATACTTTCCCCTGTTTTTTCAGCTCCCTGGCACAAATAGCGGTCACAAGGCTGCTGTCTACGCCGCCGGACAGGAAGGTGCTGATTGGGATGTCGGAAAGCATCTGTTTTTTGACCGCATCCTCCACAAGCCACGCGGTCTTCTCGATCGTTTTTTCCATGGAATCTTCATGGGGACGGCTCTCCAGCATCCAATAGAAATCCTCCGTACAAGAGGTCCGGTCAAATGTGATGCACTGGCCCGGCAGAACTTCCAGGATGTCTTTGAAAACGCCCTTGCCGTATGTTTTGGCAGGCCCCAGGGCAAAGATTTCACAGAGCCCGGCGCGATCCAATACCGGGGTCACTCCGGGATAGGCAAACAGCCCTTTGATTTCCGAGGAAAATACAAGGGTTTCCCCGGCCATGGTGTAAAATAGCGGTTTGATGCCCAGCCTGTCACGGAACAGACAGAGTTCACCGGGAACCGAATCCCACAATGCAATAGCGAAGATACCGTTCAGTTTTTTGATATAATCTTTTCCATGGAGCATATACCCTGTCAGAATGACTTCTGTGTCGCTGGACGTGCAGAAATCAGCTCCCTCCAGGATCAGTTCCGCTTTCAGCTCCGCCATATTGTAAATTTCACCGTTAAATACAATCGCACATTCACGGTTCTGTGACCTGCGGATCATGGGCTGATGCCCCGTTGCCAGGTCGATGATCTCGAGCCTTACATGTGCCAGCCCGCACAGAGAGCTCAGATAAGTACCCTCATCATCGGGCCCCCTGCGTTTCTGCGCGCGGTTCATATCCTCCAGAATATGCTGCCACTTTGGTTCATTCGTTTTGTAATCCATGTAAGGGTTAAAAAATCCGGCAATTCCACACATTTTTTCTTCTCCTTTTTCATATAAATGTCATATCTTCTTCCAGTCTTTTCAGAATTATGACGAGGCGCCTTAGGCTTAAAGGATGACAGGCTGATACTGCCGTCCTTCCAAAGCGGCTTCCAGTGCAGGAATCAGAAGCTCGGTGTGTGCAATCATGGAGTTGGGCTTTTTCTGTGGATTATCCTGGCCAAATGGGATGAAATAGATATTTTTGGCGTTTAGTAACAGGCCGATATTTTTCATATTCATGCCAAGGGCATCGTTGGTAGAAATGGAGATGAGAAGCGGTTTGTTATTTCTGAGGTGGGCCTTTGCCGCCATCAGGGCTGGTGTATCGGTGATGCCGTTCGCCAGCTTGGCAATCGTGTTGCCGGTGCAGGGGAAGAGCACGAGGATATCCAGCAGACTGCCGGGACCGATCGGCTCTGCTTCGGATATGGTCATCATGGGGCGGACACCCGTGATGTCCTCGGCTTTTTTCAGAAACGTTTCCGCACTGCCAAAGCGGCTGTCAATGGTGCCGGAAGCGTCTGAGAAAATAGTTTGGACCAGAGCTCCTTCGTCTACAAGATTTTGGATTCCTTCAAATGCTTTTTCATAGGTACAGAAGGAGCCCGTCAGGGCCACTCCAATGGTTTTTCCTTCTAAAGACATATTTAATCACTCCTTATGAATTTGAGCCGTATGCTCCTGAGAGAGCAGAGATTCGATGGTTTCCTTTACCGCCTTCGCTGAGGAGGAAGGGGCATATTTCCCGGGCAGTCCCAGGCACAGAGCGGCTGTGATTCCCAGCCTCTGCGCCTCTGCAAAGTCGACTCCGCCGGGGGCAGACGCAATATCTATGATCGTGGCGGAACTTTTTACATTTTCCAGTACTTCCGCCGTTACAATCAAAGCGGGAACTGTGTTGAAAATAAAATCAAAGTTCCCGATGTGTTTTAAAAGAGCATCCAGGGGCATCGAAGTATCGGCGGCAACAGCAGCCTGTGCGCATTCCTGTTCATCAATAGAAAAGACAAAGACGCGGCAGCACAGGGCTTTTAAATATTGGACAAGTGTACGGCCGCATTTTCCATATCCAAGGACCGCACAACTGCTCTGGCGGAGATTCTGCGGGCTTCTGGAAATCGCCTCGCACAAAGCGCCCTCTGCTGTGGCTATCGTGTTGTAGTAAGCTAGGGAACTGTGTTCCATCAGATCATGAACAGAAACGCCCTTTTCCAGCGCCGCATTTTTAAAAGATTCCGGAATACAGCCGGAAAAGAAATGGCAGCCGGAGTTCAGAGAGGAGAGCAGTGCATCCAGATGCAGGCAGCCTTCCGGTGCATTCTGGCTGATATCACGCCCGTTTTTACTGAGCGGAATGGGACCAATGACGCAGCGGGAACCGGCACAGGCCTCCCGAAGATCGGAAACTGCGTTTACAACGGAGGCATCGGAGCACCTGCGCTCGTCGGGCGCAGCCATGAGGGCATAGCAGCATACACGGTTCTGATGGTGGGCCAGTTCTTCCGCCAGATATACCTGCCGCATATCGCCTCCAATGACCGCATAATCGTATTGGGGATATTCCATTGTGAAACTCCTGACAAAATACAATTTTAATTATTATATGCAGAGAGAAAAATATGTGTTATTTCTATTTCTTAGATGGAAATTAAAGACGGGTTCAGTTATAATAAAAAAGTATGGGGCCGTTGGATAAATCTTTGGCCTTCTAAGATATGAGCGGGATGCGCATACAGAGCGGACACTGAATCATAGTTTGTGCGCATGGCTCATCGAAAAATCAGAAAGAAAAAATGTACGAATATATTATGAACCTAAATACATGGGGAATCAGTTTTGGGTTCATGGTATACCCAAGGGCATCCCGTAATGCATGCCCTTCGGGCGGGTCTGCAGCATAGCTGCAGATTAAAGTATACCCAAAGGGCACCCCGTAACACATGCCCTGCGGGCGGGTCCGCAGTTAAACTGCGGAATAATGTATAAGAAAGAGAGGAAAACAAATGAAACAGGACATGATTGTTATTCTGGATCTGGGAAGTACCAACAATACCGTGCTTGCCCGTCAAATCCGCAGCCTTGGCGTATACAGTGAGATTCACCCTCACGACATCACCGCGGACGAGCTGAATGCACTGGACAATGTAAAAGGAATTATATTAAACGGCGGTGAGAACCGCGTTGTCGACGGACAGGCAGTTGACGTCAGTCCGGCATTATACGAGTGCGGATATCCGGTGATTTCCGTAGACCATCCGACCGCAAAATGTGAGAAGCAGTATGAGCAGCTTCCGGATGACGAGACCATGAAGGAATTTATCTTCGACCAGTGCAAAGCAGAGGCAAATTGGAATATGAAGAACTTTATTGAGGATCAGGTGGAGCTTGTGAAGCGCCAGGTCGGGGATAAGAAAGTTCTCCTTGCGCTTTCAGGCGGTGTTGACTCTTCTGTAGTAGCGGCGCTTTTGATCAAAGCGATCGGGCAGCAGCTGGTATGCGTGCATGTAAACCATGGACTGATGCGGAAAAATGAGTCTGAGAGTGTTGTGGAAGTCTTCCAAAATCAGCTTCATGCGAACCTGATCTATGTGGATGCAACGGACCGGTTCCTGGATAAGCTGGCAGGAGTCGCAGATCCGGAGACGAAGAGAAAGATTATTGGCGGGGAATTTATCCGCGTATTTGAGGAAGAAGCACGGAAACTGGATGGGATTGAGTTCCTGGGACAGGGCACAATCTACCCGGATATTATTGAGAGCGGTACCAAGACTGCTAAGATGGTAAAATCTCATCACAATGTGGGCGGTCTGCCGGAGGATCTGCAGTTTGCGCTTGTTGAGCCTCTGAAACAGTTGTTTAAAGATGAAGTGCGCGCATGCGGCATTGAACTGGGACTGCCGGAGAGTATGGTATACCGCCAGCCATTCCCGGGGCCGGGACTTGGCGTGAGGTGCCTGGGTGCTATTACGAGGGAACGGCTGGAGGCTGTCAGGGAGTCGGATGCTATTCTGAGGGAAGAGTTTGAGAAGGCCGGACTGGATAAGAAGGTTTGGCAGTATTTTACGGTTGTACCGGATTTTAAATCTGTGGGGATGAAGAACCATGAGAGATGCTTTGAGTATATGGTTATACTGAGGGCTATTAATACGATTGATGCTATGACGGCTACGATTGAGAAGGTAGACTGGGATGTGCTGGAGAAGATAACCGAGAGGATATTGGGCGAGGTGGAGAATGTGAATCGGGTTTGCTACGATATGTCTCCTAAGCCGCCGGCTACGATTGAGTTCGAGTAGGCAGGCAGTGAGCCGTGCAAGGATAAAGGCTGAAACAGCCGCAGAAGAGCATTTATGTTCTTCTGCGGCTGTTTTTGACTTTAGACTTATAGGGCGAAAGCCCATCAGCGAGATGAAGCGGCAGCGGAATCGAGCTGGGGCACAGCGGAGATAAAGCGGGAGATGTTTTTTTGAAATAAGAGGAGCTGGCTGAGTGACAGGTTATTATAAGTTTCTATACATTATGAACAAAAAAGCATTGAAAAATATATGGATTATATCCTATTGTCATTACAAAATAAGTATGCTATCCTTTTATTAAGATAAATTTATAACAAAGTTCTGATATACAGAACGATAGCAAGAAGGGATTATAAATGGCTGAAAATGAAATAAAAGTTAAGTCTCTAAAAAAAGCATTGGATGTTCTGAACTGTTTCCTGGTAAAACCAACTTGGGGAGTTACAGAAATAAGTGAAAGGCTAGGATTATATAAAAGTAATGTATATGACATTCTTACAACACTTAAGATAATGGGGTATCTGGAAAAGGATGAGGAGACAGAGAGATATAAGCTTGGAATGCAGGTGTTTGCATTGAGCAGAGCTATGGGGGATACATTTTCCATTATTAAGATAGCTATGCCATACATGCAAGAGCTGGCTAATATCACAGATGAAAGAGTTTATCTGGCAATACCGCATGATAGAGAAGTTGTATATTTGGAAGCTACATATCCGGCAGAATCAGTCAATCTGATGAGATCTATTTTGGGAGAGAGGGCTGAAATGCATTGTACCGGTATCGGAAAAGCAATGTTAGCGAATCTTTCTGAGGAAGAGATTAATAGATATATGGAAAAAGATCTTACAGTTTATACAGATCATACAATTACGGATGTGTCAAAGCTTAAAAGAGAACTTGAGGTAACAAGACAGCGGGGGTATGCGATTGACAACATGGAACATGAGTTTGGCGTAAAGTGTGTTGCAATGCCGATCTTTGATAAAGCTCATAAATTGTATGCGGCAATTAGCGTCAGTGGCCTGGCTGCTAATTTTACAGAAGACCAGATAATAGAATGGGCACTACTGATAAAAAAGTATGTCGCAAAGATTGAGAATAGGTTGTAAAAGAAGAATATCATGGTTGAATAAATAGTGTGAACGTATTTTATAACGTTCACATTAAAAAAAGGGATATATCAGAACAGCGCTCTGCATTACAGAACGAAAGGAGGAGAAACAATGAAACTGATAATGAAAAAATGTCCAACAGCTATGTGCCATGCATCAACCATATTGAAACTGGATCAGGACAAATTTATTGTAGCATGGTTCGGCGGTACAAAAGAGGGCATGGAAGATGTAGCGATTTGGATTGCACGAGGCAATGAAAAGCATTTTGAAGAGCCTGTAATTCTTGCACAGTCAAATGAAGCACATTGGAATCCGGTTTTATTTCGCATCGATGAAAAGAAAATCATAATTTTCTATAAGGTCGGAAATGAAATCGGCAGCTGGAGAACGATGTATCGTATTTCAGAAGACAATGGCGAGTCCTTTGGAGCAGAAAAAGAGTTGGTAAAAGGAGATCTCGGAGGAAGGGGACCTGTCAGAAACAAACCAATTCGATTGAAAAGTGGGAGAATATTAGCTCCTGGATCTACCGAACAGGGAATATGGAAAGCATTTGTTGATTATTCAGACGATGAAGGAAAAACCTGGAGAAAATCACAAGAAGTAGAAATAAAACGGCTGGCATACAAAGAAGGAGAGAGAACTGTTGCAAAAGAGAAAAGTTCTATTCCGGTAAGTGAACAGTCATTTTACGGAAGAGGAGTGATTCAGCCCACTCTTTGGGAAACTAAACCGAATCAGGTTCATATGCTTCTGCGAAGCACGGAAGGGAAAATATACCGCAGTGATTCAGAAGACGGAGGAGAGACATGGACAGAAGCATATGCAACAGAATTGCCTAATAATAACAGTGGGATTGATATGATTCAGACAGAAGACGGAAGAGAATTCCTTGTGTATAATCCAGTGGGAGTTAACTGGGGAGAAAGAACACCTATATCACTTGCTGTCTCAAGTGACAATGGCGAAACCTGGAAGAAGATTAAGGATCTAAGTACAGGGGATGGGGAATTCGCTTATCCGGCGATCATTCAGGATGAAGAATTTCTGTATATAACATACACTTACAAAAGGGAAAATATAGCCTTTTGCAAAATAAAGAAATAAAAAGGAAAGTGAGGAAGAAGCGAAATGGAAAAAGAATTTCCAGGGGGATCATGGCCAGTTATGCTGACACCTTATACTGACAAAAATGAAATTGATTATGATGCCCTGAAGGAACTGGTAGACTGGTACATTGAAAATGGAGTATCAGGAATGTTTGCCGTATGCCAGTCAAGTGAAATGTTCTGTCTGTCATTAGAAGAACGTGTAAAATATGCAGCAAAAACAGTGGAGTATGCAGCGGGAAGGGTTCCGGTTATCGCATCCGGTCATGTCTCAGATAATCTGGAAGATCAGATCAAAGAACTGAATGAGATTGCAAAAACAGGGGTGGATGCGGTAATACTAATTACAAACCGACTCGCAAAAGAAGGCGAAGACGATGCAGTATGGATTGAAAATTGTAAAAAAATATTAGATAACCTAGGATACGAAATCCCACTCGGTTTTTATGAGTGCCCGTATCCGTATAAAAGATTGATGTCACCAGAAACAATTTCATGGTGCGCGTCTACCGGGAGATTCTATTTTTTGAAAGATACCTGCTGTGATATCGATCAGATCAAAGAGAAACTAAAGATTATAAAGGGAACAAATCTAAAATTGTATAATGCAAATACAACCACCCTATTGGAATCATTGAAAGAAGGAGCCGCTGGATTCAGCGGTGTAATGGCTAACTTCCATCCGCAGTTTTATACATGGCTGTGTGAACATTATACAGAGGAAAAAGCCGGAGAAGTCTCCGACTTTCTGACAATAGCATCTCTGATTGAAAGGCAGTATTATCCGGTAAATGCGAAATATTATCTTTCGGAAATAGAGGGGCTTCATATCACAACCAACAGTAGAGTAAAAGAAAAAGAAGGACTGACAAATACGTTCAAAGAAGAAGTACGGGCACTTAACCGGTTAGAAAAAAGAATAAATGAAATAGTATCAGAGTAGAGGAGGAAAAACAAATGAAGTGTAAAAAATTAGCGGTATTAATCATGGCAGGTGTATTAGCTGTATCGGCATTAGTGGGATGTTCCAGCGGAGGTTCTGAAAAAGGTTCTGCAGATGATTATCCAAGCAAAGATATTTCAGTAATTATCCCGAAAGCTGCAGGCGGGGGAACCGACACAGCGGCAAGAGGGTTGATGCAGTATATGAAAGAAAATCTGGAAGGTTCTAATTTTGTGGCAACAAACAAACCGGATGGCGGTGGTGTGACAGGAATGGTGGAGACATCAGCAGCAAAGGCAGACGGATACACGCTTGGAATGGTTACAGTAGAACTTTCTATGTTCCCATGGCAGGACAAATGTCAGGTTACACCGGAAGATTACGCAGCAATCTGTGCTCCGATTGCTGCGCCGGCGGCATTGATTGTACCGGCAGATTCTCCATATGATACAGTTGATGATTTTGTAGCTTATTGTAAAGAAAATCCTGGATCAGTAGAGGTGGGAAACTCTGGTATGGGAGCAATCTGGCACGTAGCAGCAGTAAGTTTTGAAAATGAATTTGATGTTAAGTTAAAACATATACCATATCCGAACGGTTCTGCTGATATTGCAGCAGCTCTGACAGGCGGGCATATTGATGCAACAATCGCTGATCCGTCAAGTTATAAATCTCAGGTAGACGCAGGAGAAATGAAGATTCTTGGTATTATGTCAGAAGAACGCTCCACCATTTATCCAGATGTTTTGACATTTAAAGAGATGGGACATGATATGGTTATCCGTGCATGGGCAAGCCTTGTTGCACCAAAAGATACACCAGAAGATATTCTGACAAAATTAAGAGATGCCGCAAAAACGACATGCGAAAGTGATGAATTTGTAGAATATTTCGAAAAGCAGGGAATTGATCCACAGTGCATTATCGGTGAGGACTGCCAGAAAATGATGGAAGATGACTTTGCAATGTATGAAGATCTGTTAAAAGATATAGAAGTGGAATAGTACAACAATGGGAAAAGGAAAAATTTCCTTTTCCCAAATAATAGGAGGCAGAATAATATGGGAAACATGAAGAAAGCAAATTACATAATTTCTGCAATCATGTTTTTAGTGGGATTAGGAATTGTGGTGATGTCATCATCATTAAAGATTCAAATTGGCGATGGCGATCCGGGAGCAGGATTCTGGCCAATGCTTCTTGGAGCTTTGATTATCATTTTCGCAGTGGGACTGGCAATCTCAACATTGAAGAATAAAAAAATGCTGGAAGAAAAAACATTTACGATATCAACTCCGGCAAATATGAGGGTATATATTTTATTTGGGGTTATCGTTTTGTTTTGTGTAATTCTCTATTTCCTTGGGTTTTATATCGGAGCATTACTGTTTATACCGGCGGTTATGTATTTGCTGGAAGTAAGAAGTGTTAAAAAAATTGTATTGACAACTGTGATTACGCTGGCTGCGGTATATGTACTATTTGGTGTGTTGCTGAATATTTCTCTGCCGGACCCGATATTTATGAGATAGGAGGTGGAAAGAATGGCAGATATAATGACAGCACTTGGTAATGTATTTACAGTGACAAATCTGCTGGGTTTGGTTTTTGGAACAGGGGCAGGTATTCTGATCGGGGCCATGCCGGGACTCTCTGTTAATATGGGAATTGCTCTGTTGTTTCCTCTTACATTTGCATTCCAGGGTGTAGGCGGTATTCTAATGTTGCTTGGAATATATTGTGGTGCGATATATGGCGGATCTATTTCAGCGATTCTTTTGAAGACACCGGGGACACCTGCATCTGTTGCTACAACACTGGATGGATATCCCATGGCCACAAAGTTAAAACAACCAGGAAGAGCTTTGGGCTTGTCAACTTTTGGCTCAACGTTTGGCGGAGTATTCAGTGCAATCTGTTTGATCATCTTTTCACCATTACTTGCATCGGTTGCTTTGAAATTTTCTAAACCTGAATACTTTGCACTTGCAATATTTGGACTCAGTATCATTACAAGTGTATCATCAGGTTTCATAGCAAAAGGGCTGCTTGGAGGATTTATCGGATTATTTATTGCAACAATTGGGATCGATAATCTCAGTGGTTCTATGCGTTTTACATTTGGTTCTACTTATTTACTTGGAGGAATTTCATTTGTTCCGATACTGATCGGATTATTTGCGTTTTCTCAGGTACTTCAAAGTGTTGAAGACTGTTACAAAGAAAAGCATACAAAGACGGATGTAAAGATTAAAAGAGTATTTCCAACATGGGCGGATATCAGACGTGTATTTGTTACGCTTCTTCGTTCTTCTATATTTGGAACATTTATTGGTTGCATTCCGGGAACAGGCGGAGATATTGCTTCTTTTGTATCATACGATCAGGCAAAGAGATGGTCAAAATATAAGAACAACTTTGGAAATGGAGAGCCGGAAGGTATCGTTGCACCTGAGGCAGGAAATAATGCTGTATCAGGTGGAGCGATGATTCCAATGCTGACACTTGGAATTCCAGGAGACGGAGCAACAGCAATTATGCTTGGAGCGCTGATGGTTCAGGGAATGCAGCCCGGGCCGTTATTATTCAAAGAACAGGCAAGCTCAGTTTATGCGATTTTCATAGGACTGCTGCTTGCGAATGTTGTAATGGGAATTATGGGATTTTCCATGATTCGTGTATTTGTAAAAGTTGTAAATATACCCAAAGAAATTCTTCTTCCGGTCATCTTTACACTTACATTTGTCGGGGCGTATGCATATAACAATTCTATAATAGATGTGTTTGTAATGGTTGGATTTGGAATCCTTGGATATTTTATGAATAAGACTGAGTTCTCTATGTCGGCGATTGTTATCGGTATCATATTAGGTGCACTTGCGGAAACTAATTTCCGGGGAGCGCTTACAATGAGTGATGGAAAATTCTCCATTTTCTTTACACATCCAATCTGTGCAGTATTTTTAGCTTTGGCAGTTATTTCTCTCTTTTCACCGATACTTGGTCCTGCTGTGAAGAAAATGTTTGGAAAGAAGAAGTAAACGAAGCTGGAGATAGATAAAAATGATTTTTGATAAATTAGAAAATCTGAAGACTTATGGAGATATAAAGCCGTATGCAGAGCAGATAGTATCCTTTATCGAACAAGTCCAACAAAAAGGAATTGCGGAAGGACGGTACGCGTTAGATGGAGACAAGCTATTTGCAATCGTGCAGAGTTACGAAACAAAAGACCGGGGAGCCGGAAGAATGGAAGCACATCGAAAATACGCTGATCTGCAGTATATCGTTGATGGAGAAGAACGAATCTATGTGGATTTTGCGGACGAACTGGAAACGGAAGAGGATAGAACACCTAAAGAAGATATTATTTTTTATAAAAAGAGAAAAAATTATGGTTATAATATTCTTAATAAGGGGAAATTTGGGTATTATGCACCACAGGATGCCCATATGCCGTGCATAAAGAATGAAGAAAAAGGGCCAGTAAAAAAGATTGTTTTTAAAATAGCAATGGCAGGTAGTCTATAAGATTACCTGCTATTTTTGTAATGTACATAGCAAATAAAGTAATGGGGGCGGGCATCTGGCTTCTCACCACTGGCGATTTTAAATAAGCCAGATGCCGTAACTATGCGCGGCCCATAGGCCGTGAATAGTAACTTATTGTACTAAAAAATGGGGTTCGTGCTTGTTGCGTAACAACAATTGCGTTACAATCAAACAAAGGAGATGAAAGCATATGGAAAAATCAGCAACATTGAATTTAAGAGTGAATCCAAGTGTAAAACAACGTGCCGAAGATGTGCTGTCACGTTTAGGAATCCCGATGTCAACAGCGATAGATATGTAATTGAATCAAATTGCACTGACAGGTAGTCTGGGAGATTACCTGTTGTATTTTTGATTTAAAATTGATGATGTTGTTTTATGGAAGATTCAGATAGAAATTGCTGTTAACTATTTTGTATGTTATAAAAATTGATCCGCAACAGGAATTATGAAAGGACAGATTACGGGAAAAATAATCTTAATTATAGAAGACGACAAGGGCCTGAACCAAGGCGTGGCACTGGCTTTAAGGAAACCTGACTGGAAGTTTTTGCAAGCCTTTTCTTTGAAGGAAGGCATGGAATACTGGGAGACAGCAGAAGTGGACATGGTGCTTTTGGACATTAATCTGCCAGATGGCAGCGGATATGATTTTCTTGGGCATGTGCGTACGACTTCCAGCGTTCCGGTTATCATGCTCACTGCCAACAATATGGAGATCGATGAGGTCAGGGGAATCGAGATGGGGGCCGACGATTATATTACGAAACCGTTCAGCCTGATGGTTTTAAGGGCCAGAGTGGAGCGCCTGTTTGCGCGCCTGGAAAATGATACGGGAAGCAGATACGAAAAAGGCGGTTATTCCTTCGCGTTCGACAGGCAGGTGTTTGAAGTTTTGGGGAATCCGATCGAGCTGAGCCGTACGGAGCAGAAGCTTCTCCGCATGTTTATATCGCACCCGGGACAGACATTGACAAGGGAAATATTGAATGAGGGAATCTGGCAGGAGGGATCTGATTATATTGATGAGAACGCCCTGTCGGTTGCCGTGGGCAGGCTGAGGAAAAAGCTGAAGCGCAAAGAGAAGGAAAGCCCGATCAGGACTGTCTATGGAATCGGGTATGTGTGGGAAAAAGGAGAATAGATGATGGGCATATTGAAAACGAATCAAACGATGAAACGTTTGGAACAGATGCTTGATGAGGCCATGGAAGGTACATTTCAGGAAGTCAATTATGACGAGACAGAGCTTTCAAGGCTGGAATCCAGATGGAAACAGTATCTTTCCACCTCGAAGCTGTCAGTTGAGGCGGCACGCAAAGAGAGAGCGGACATCAAGTCCATTCTCTCAGATATTTCACATCAGACAAAAACACCACTTGCTAATATCATTCTATACAGCGAACTTTTAAAAGAACAGCCGCTAACCGAGGAGGGGGAGGTGATTGCAGAGCAGCTTCATGTACAGGCGGAAAAGCTGGAATTCCTGATTAAAGCACTGGTGAAGATGTCCAGGCTAGAGAGTGATATTCTGGAAGTTGTTCCGGTGAAACAACCGCTCAGGCCTTTGGTTGAGAATGCTATAAGGGATGCAAAAGCCCATGCACAGGAAAAGTCCATCACAATCCTGGAACCAGATTTTGACAGCATTGAAGCGGTCTTTGATTTGAAGTGGACGGAAGAAGCGCTTTTTAATATTCTGGACAATGGGATAAAATACTCTCCCAATGGCAGCACATTAACAGTATCTGTAATCGAATACCCAATGTATGTGTGCATCAGAACAGCCGATGAAGGTCCTGGTATCCCGGAGGAGGAAAGAAGCAGGATATTCAGCCGTTTCTATAGGGGGGCAGGCAACCAGCAGGAGGAAGGCGTCGGCATCGGCCTTTACCTGGCCAGGGAAATCGTTAGAAAAAATGACGGATATATCAAAGTAGGGCCCGGCACAGAGAAGGGATCGGTTTTTGAAATTTATCTGGGGAAGGGAGTCTGATTCTTGTGAAATTCTATCACAACTGTTAGGATTCAGACAGAATGTAGTTAGGATTGCCCTGTAATATTGAAGATACGAAAGGAGATTGCATTTCGGTGCAATCTTTTCATATCAATAGGAGATATGGCCCTTTCAGTCATATGAGAGAATTGTGTTACTATGCACGGGCCATAGGCCGTGAATCGGAACAGAATTGTTGAAACATCAGAAGGAGGAAAACAAATGGCTGTATTAAAGACAAAGAATCTGAAAAAATATTACGGGAAAGATGCAATCCTTGTGAGGGCCCTGGACGGGGTAAACCTTAGCGTAGAGAAAGGGGAATTCTTATCGATTGTAGGGACCAGCGGTTCCGGAAAATCCACGCTTCTTCATATGCTGGGGGGACTTGACCGCCCAACGGAGGGGACGGTATACGTGGACGGAAAAGACATTTTTGCCCTGAAGGATGAAGAGCTGACTATTTTCCGCAGACGAAAGATCGGATTTATTTTCCAGAGTTTTAACCTTGTTCCTGTACTGAATGTATATGAGAATATCGTCCTTCCGATTGAACTGGACGGAAACCAGGTTGATAAGGCGTTTGTAAAAGAGGTCATCAGAACACTGGGACTGAATGAGAAATGCTACAGCCTGCCTTCACAGCTTTCCGGCGGACAGCAGCAGAGGGTTGCCATTGCAAGGGCACTGGCATCAAAGCCAGCTATTATCCTGGCGGATGAGCCTACGGGAAATCTGGATTCTGCCACGAGCCAGGACGTACTAAGCCTGATGAAGATTACAAGCCAGCGGTACGGGCAGACCATGGTAATGATTACACACAATGAGGGGATTGCCCAGCTTTCAGACAGAATTATACGGATTGAGGACGGAAAGGTGAGAGGTAAAGGCGGTGAAAGCCATGCGTAAGGTGAAGAACAAAGAGGTGATCCGCCGCCTGTCGGATAAAAGCTTTAAAGTAAATAAGACAAGGAATCTGATAGCTGTGGCTGCAATAGCCCTGACATCAATGCTGTTCTCGGCACTGTTTTCTGTAGGCATTGGGACCGTATATACCTTCCAAAGACAGACGGCAAGGCAGTCCGGCGGCGATGCACACGGGGTATTCAAAGAACTTACACAGGAGGAGTATGAGAAACTTAAAGTACACCCGCTGATTAAGGAGAGCATGCCATGCCGGCTTGTGGCGGATTATGTCCGGAATCCGGAATTTTTAAAACGCCATGCCGAAGCCTGGTACTATCCGGAAGAAGCCTACCCGCACTGTTTTATAGACATCATAGAAGGAAAAGCACCAAAAGCGGCAGACGAAATCCTACTGGATGAGACTTCTATGGAGCTTTTGGGGCTTCCGAAAGAGCCCGGACAGAAAGTCACTCTGGACCTGCAGCTGCATAATTATGATGAAACCATTACAGAGCGCACATTTACTGTGTCCGGGGTTATCAAATCAGATCCGGCTCTGGATGTGGGATTTGCCCTGGTATCCCAGGCCTACGTAGAAAAATACGCACAGGAGCTTGAGTATAAGGGGCAGGATGACACCGGCTCCACTATGGGTGCTATCCGTATGGATGTTATATTTTCCAATAGTCTGGGTATCCAGAAAAAGCTGGATCGGGTGCTGACGGAAAGCGGATTTTCAACGGAACCGGGAGATGACAATTATATAGCCAGCAATGCCAACTGGGCATATGTTTCTGACGGGGCAGACACAGATCTCACCACCGTAGGCGCTGTAGCGGGAGCTCTTGTGCTGATTCTGATTACCGGATATCTGATCATATATAATATTTTCCGTATTTCCATCATGAAAGATATTCGTTATTACGGACTGCTCAAAACGATCGGGACAACGGGACGGCAGATTAAAAAAATTATCCGCAGGCAGGCTTTGAAGCTTTCTGTCATAGGGATCCCAATCGGACTTTTGGCCGGGTTTTTCGTAGGAAAAGCGCTGCTCCCTGCTATTTTGAATACTACCGGGACAGTAACTCGCGGGGAGACTCAGGTGCCGGTCAACCCGGTAATTTTTATAGGGGCAGCGGCATTCTCACTGGTTACGATATTTATATCTACCGGGCATCCTGCAAGATTGGCGGCAAAAGTTTCTCCAATTGAAGCGTTACGCTTTACGGAAGGTAAGAGGGCAAAGAAGAAAGGGAAACGTTCTTCAGGCGGCGGAAAAATCTGGAGGATGGCGCTTTCTAATTTGGGAAGAAGTAAGGGAAAAACATCCATTATTATTGTATCGTTGTCTTTGGCAGTTGTACTTTTAAACAGCGTGTTCACGATCACAAATTCTTTTGACATGGATCTGTTTCTCAGAAGCTTTACAAATTCCGACTTTTTAATCGCCAATGCCAAGTATTTTAACACGGATTTTTATCATGGTATCTCCGAAGAAGAGATTGACGAGGAAAATCTTACGGAATCCTTTATAGAGGCATGCCAGGGAATTAACGGGTTTGAAGAGGGCGGGCGCATCTATGCCGCCAATAGAAAAGTGGGGGTTAAGAAAGATAATATAGCGGTTCCGGAAGGATATGACGTCGATGAAAATGGAAATCCGGGAGAGTACTACGGAAAAAATTTTATACCAATTCCACAGATGGAGAACGGGGATTATTCCGTTATGTTTTATGGAGTGGAAGACTTTGTTGTGGGCGAGATGAAAGTGTGGAAGGGCGAAAGCGATGCGAATACTATCCGGGAAAAGCTTGCCACGGGGGATTACATCATCTATTCTACAGAGGTTGATGACAAAGGCGAGGTGCTTGAAGATAAAGTACTTCACCAGCCTGGGGATAAGATTATACTCAATTATATGGATAAAAACGGAGAGTATAAGGAAAAGGAGGTCACTGTCCTTTCTGTAATAAAAGATGATTACTGGAATCTTACGAACCGCCTGAATACAGAATTTACTTACTATGTAAGTGCAGATTTCTTTAAAGAAATCATATCTGAAAAGTTCCTTATGAGTTATTCCTTCAACGTAAAGGAGGGAAAAGACAGAGATGTGGATGCATGGCTGGACAGCTATACCGGGAGCCGTGAACCGCTGATGAATTATTCTTCAAAACTGCAGTATGTAGAGCAATTTTCATCTATAACAGGAATGTTTCTGATGGTGGGCGGTTCTCTTGCATTTGTCATTGGATTTATTGGGATACTGAACTTTGTCAATTCCATTCTGACAGGAATTATTTCAAGACAGAGGGAATTTGCCATGATGCAGGCGATTGGTATGACAAGGAGGCAGCTGACAAGACTGGTCATTGTGGAAGGGCTCTATTATGCTCTGCTGACCATCGCATTCTCTCTGGCAGCGGGGTGTTTCATCTCATTGACCATAGTTAAGGCGTTGTCCCAGGGAATGTGGTTTATGAGGTATGAATTCCTGATTACCCCGATGCTGATCGTATTCCCGGTTCTGATATTACTTGGAGTACTGGTTCCGTATCTGGCGTTCCGGTTTGGAAATTCTGGCAGCGTGGTGGAAGAATTACAGAAGGTGGATTAGGACATTTAGGTAAGGGGGACTTGTTCATTCAAGTCCCCCTTAATTTTTTACGGCATTTGGCATTCCGGCTGCTTTAGCTCCAATTCTCGCACCAAAATATTTGCCGGAAGCTCTTGTTGAATGTATAAAAATGTATATAGACCAGCGCCAAGGATCAAATGGAAATGGTGCGGTGGAAATCGGTAAGGTCTTTTTCACGATATGTTATTAGTCTTCTAAGTTTATTCTACGTACTTATTCGCAATATCCATATACTTCTCTGCAATAGAGCTAATCTTGGAATATTCCCCATTCATAATCAGCTTTCTATCCACCAGATCACTGCCGACACCAAGCGCAAAGGCCCCGCAGGCAAAGAGTTCGTCCGCATTAGTCAGATTCACACCTCCGACAGGCAACAGATTTACTTGAGGAAGCGGGGAGAGGACATCTTTGATATAATGCGGCCCCATCGGCCCGACCGGGAATACTTTAATCAACTGGGCTCCGGCCTCACAGGCCCTCAGTATTTCGGTCGGGGTCAGTGTTCCGGGAACGGCAAGCCGGGAATAGCGGCTGCACATGGTGATGGTGTCAATATCAAGGGTTGGCGCAAGAACAAAGTCCGCACCTGCGAGTATGGCACTGCGGGCAGTTTCGGCATCCAATACGGTTCCGGCTCCGATGAGCATTTCCGTGCCATAGTGTTCCCTGGCAAACCGGATCATTTCCAGGGTATCCGGAGAATTGAACGTGATCTCTACATTGCGGATACCGCCCTGATACAGTGCCTGCAGGGTGCCGCTCAGGTACTCGAAGGGAATATTTCTAACAATCGCTATAATCTTTGTTTTCCGGATCTGATTCAGAATTTCACTTATCATAAATAATCTCCTTTTCCATGGCATTTCAAGTGTCCGCGTCACCGTAAGATTTCATCACGATGCTGTATAAAGTTATGCAGTGATGCTGCATCAGGCAAGGTTTCGGTGTCGCCAGGGCCCATAACGGCAAATGCGCCCATTGCATTGCCCAGAACACCGCATTGCCTGGGGGAACATTCCTCCAGATAACCATACAGGAATCCGGCATTAAAGGCATCTCCGGCTCCGATGTTATCCACGCTGTTAACAGGAAAGGAATCCACCTCCTCAACCCTATCCGGAGTAAAGACAGCAGAGCCCTTTGCACCCCGCTTCAGGGCAAGCATGGTATAGTTGTTTTCTTTTTGTACCTTCCGCAGGGTATCCGGATCGTGTGCGCCGAAGAGAACGTCTGCCTCCTCTTCCCCGAGCAGGAGAAGATCCACCTTTTTTAACATGGGGAGCAGCGCCGCTTTGGCTGCGGATACATCCCAGAGTTTCAGCCGGATATTCGGATCAAAGGACACCGGTATCTGGCGGGCATTCGCAAATTCAATCAGCCCCATGGCTGTCTCACGACAGGATTCACTTAATGCGGGAAGTATGCCTGTCAGATGCAAAAGCCTTGTGTCTTTGATGCGGTCAAGGGGGATGTCCTCCAGGGTGAGGCCGGATGCTGCCGAATTCCTGCGGTAGTAAAACACGGCATTGTCACGGTGGGAAGTAAATTGTTTGAACATGATGCCGGTGGAAGAAGTTTCGGAAATATTAGCCGATACATCTACGCCTTCGCTTCGGATCTGGTTTCTTATATAGGAACCGAATTCGTCCTTTCCAAGACTGCTGATCCAGCAGGTCTTCTTATTCAGTTTCGATAATCCAATACACACATTGCTTTCTGCCCCTGCGATCGTTTTTCGAAATCCATTGACATATCGCAATGGATTGACGGAATCCGGAAGGAAGCAGACCATGGTTTCTCCCACGCTGACTAAATCATACTTCATGTTTGACCTCCTGACAAAAAGTTATATTATAACAAACTAAAAGTTATGAACAAAACAAAAAGTTATGTTTCTTTTAGTGTAAATTAGCTATATATAAAAGTCAATCATACATAATTAACAAAAAAGTACACAAAAAAATAGTGAAATTGTCTATTTACAAAAATCAAACAAATTGTTAGTATGCAAATAAATAGTTTGGGAGGCGATGATATGAAAAGTATATATGACGAATGGGATTTTTTTAAAAGACTTCTGGATATGCTGGAGCAGCAGCTTGGCACCAACACAGAAATACTACTGCATGATTTGACGAAAGACTACAACCATACGATCGTAGATATCCGTAATGGGCACATTACGAACCGTAAGATCGGAGACTGCGGAAGCAATCTTGGACTGCGGGTATTATCCGGCAAGGTGAAGGACGGGAATATGTATAAGTATATTACCCATACAAAGAATGACCGGATCCTCAAGTCTTCTACCGTTTTCATCAAGGATGATGAGGGAACCACAATCGGCTCCATCTGTATTAACGAAGACATTACGGTATCCATTGATATGGAGAAGCAGCTCCATGAGAGAAACGGATACAGTCTCTACAGCGAGACGGATCAGACGACAGCCGGGGAGCAGGGAGAGATCTTCGTAAATAACGTAAACGAACTGTTAGACTATCTTTTGCAGCAGGCACTTCAGGAAGTGGACAAGCCGCTTAATAAACTAGAAAAGGAGGATAAATGCAGGATACTGGAGTATCTGGATCAGAAAGGGGCATTTGTAATTTCGAAAGCTGGAGAAAAGGTAGCAGATTTTCTAAGTATATCTAAATATACATTTTACAGTTATTTGGACCAGGTAAGAGAAAACAAACCAGAATAAAGGAGGGCGAAAGAAATGGACGCGGAGAAAAAACTGGAAGAATTGGGCATTATACTTCCTGTGCCGGTGAAGCCAATTGCAGAGTATGTGCCTGTAAAACAGGCAGGGAAACTGCTTTTTGTGTCCGGACAGGATTGCAAAAAAGACGGAAAGCTCTTATATGAGGGCAAGGTTGGCAGAGAGCTGACTGTGGAACAGGGACAGGAGGCGGCAAGACAGTGCATGATCAATGCGATCGCGGTCTTAAAGCAGTACGTCGGAGATCTCGGTAAGATCAAACAGATCGTGAAGGTACTGGGGTTTGTGAATTCCGCAGAGGGATTTGTCTTACAGCCGGCAGTCATCAATGGAGGATCCAGGCTGTTAGTCGAGGTTTTCGGAGAAGACGGCAGGCACAGCAGAAGCGCAATTGCATCCAACGAACTGCCATTTAATACACCGGTTGAAATTGAGCTGATCGCAGAACTGAAGTAGCTGTGATCGGGAAGGAGGGAATTGAATGGATTTTGTTACTATTTTAATCATGGGTTCTATCATTGCTTCCACATTATTGATGATAATAGGTCCGCTTATGGAGTTCCGGGGGAAAATATTTTTTCTCGAAAGTAAGCACGCGCCGGTTACAAGGAAACGGTATGGCATGTGGGTGATGGCCCTTGGGGCGGTAATGTTTATCGGTGGCTGCGTCCTCCGTAACTGGCTGTCCGGGCATATCATTACCGTGATCGTGCTGGGCGGATATGCAGTTTGGTTCATTGGCGGTTTTATCGCCGTAATCCGGAATGAGGTTATTAAGATGCTGGGAGAGTAGGAGGTGCATCCTTGAATATTTCATTTATTGATATAGCGATCATGGTGTTATACCTGATCTTTACGTTGTTTATCGGCTATTATGTATCAAAAAAAGTCAGTGGATTTGAAGACTTTGCCCTTGGCGGGAGATCCTTCGGGCCATTCGCACTGGCGGCAACCTTTGGGGCGACAAACTTCTCCACCTGGAGTATGGTTGGGAAGCCGGGCGTTGTGTACAACTCAGGAATATCTGTTGTGTGGATTGCTCTGAATGCCTGTGCATGTGTGCTGGCGGCGGTCGTATTCGTCCCTGTTTACCGAAAGCTCCGTTATACGACGATGTCAGAGATCTTTGAAGACAGATATGACGGCAGGGTCCGCGGCCTGATCAGCGTGATATGGATTATCGCGGATACCATGAACAGAATGGGCGTTACGACTTATGCGGCGGCAGTAATCCTCAGCCTGCTGTTTGACATTCCGCTTTGGATTGTTATCATCGGTACGGCGGTAATTGTATTGATCTACACTTATCTTGGCGGTCTTACATCTGTTGTTGTGACGGACGTGATTCAGTTTGTGCTGATGTGGATCGGATTATTTATCGGTATGGTCTTCATTTTCAAGGAATTCGGCGGCTGGAGCGGTCTTGTGAACGCAGTGCCTGCGGAAATGATGGAAGTAGTTCCAGCCCTGGAACATCCAAACGGCTGGCCGTATATTATCGCAATGACATTGCTGGGATTCCCTTATTTCATTACAAGCCAGTTTGTGATGCAGAGAGGACTTGGGGCAAAGACGGTCAATGTGGCAAGATGGGGAATTCTGCTGGCAGGCGTGATTGCAATTCCTATGGCAATTATGGAGATTATGCCTGGTATCGCGGCAAAAGTCATGCTGGACCCCGCGACAGTTGCATCTATGAGCCCTGACATGGTAGGTCCTACCATATTTATGAAACTGCTTCCTACAGGGTTAATCGGTATCTTTTTCTCGGCGCTGATTGCGGCCGGCCTTTCAACGGCAGACTCCGCTTTGTGCGCGTCATCTTCTCTGATAACAGAAGATTTTTACAAAAAATGGAGACCTAATGAATCCTCTGCGAAGTATCTGAAAGTATCCAGGCTGGTTACCATTATCATGGCGGTTTTGGGAACCTGCTGGGCGCTGCTTGTACCCAAGATCGGCGGGGCGCTGAATGCAATCCTGAACGTAATTGCAATTACAGACATGCCAATCTTCGTCATGGTTGTACTTGGATTATTTGTAAAGAAGATCAACGCAACAGGGGCGCTGTCAGGTCTGATTGCGGGAACCATTGGCGGGGCAGTCGTATCATTTACCGGAACAGGCGGTATTCAGGGGCTGGCAGTAACAACCGCTACAAGTACTTGTTTATCATTGATCGTATGTGTGATCGTATCATATGCGGTTAAAAGAAAAACGAAAGAAGAAACGGGAATGGCTCAGTTCTTTCAAAGAATAGCACAGCCGGAACAAAAATAATAATACCGGGTATCTTAATGCGAGCATATTAAGATACCCTTTTTGATAAGGAGGTTTCATATGGCGAAGGTAAGGTTTGGAATTGTTGGTGTGGGTGATTTTGGGGGCATGCACATTCAGACATTGAAGCAGATCCCGGAGGCGGAACTTGTGGCTGTCAGCTGCAGAACCCAGAGCAGGCTGAAGGCTTTATGTGAGGAGTATGATATCCCCAAATGGTACACGGATGTGGATGAACTTGTGGATGATGCGGATATTGATGTTGTGATTGTTGCAACCGGAGAAGATACCCATTATAGTTTTACTGAGAAGGCAATCCATGCGGGGAAGCATGTGCTTCTGGAAAAGCCGATCTGTCTGAGCGTGGAGGATGGAGAGAAACTTCTGGCCCTGGATCAAAGTACGGAGCTTCACATTCTGCCGGGCCACATTCTGCGATACGATGCTTCTTATAATAACGCGCACCGTATCTTGCAGGATGCAAAAAAGCATGGAGAAATCCAGTCGATCCGTGTAAAGAGGAATGTACCGGTTGAGAGATTCTCTCTGCACTCCAGGACGCATCCGGTCTTTATGGCTTTGGCGCATGATATCGATATCATAACATGGCTGACCGGTTCCAGAGTAAAGAAGGTCTGCGGAATGGAAAAGCGGACAAAGGAAGAATTTGAAAGCCCGGATATTGTATTTGGGATAGCAGAGATGGAAAACGGCGTGCTCTGCAATCTGGAGACACAATGGCGGCTGCCGGACGAGTACGGCCAGTATCTGGATACGGAGATGGTTATCATGACGTCTAAGGGGCAGATCAGGCTGAACTGTCCGGGGAATGCGCTTTCGTCCATGTTTGACGGGAAGATGGAGAGCTATGATATGACGCTTTGGCCGGAGGTGAACGGAAGGCTTACAGGAGCCCTTGTTAATGAAGACCAGCACATGATTGATCTTGTGCTTGGCAGAACAGACCGGCAGATTGTAACTGTGGAGCAGGCTGTGATGGGAATTGAATTTTGCCAGTTATTGATTCAGTCCTGTGACAGCGGCAGGATCGTGGAAAGGAGCTGAATGGAACCATGAAGCTGACAGAAGACATTTATTTGGTTGGGAGCGCAGAATTTGGGATCTCAAATGAGTATGACTGTCATGTTTATCTGATTGACGGCGGGGAGGAGGCTGCGCTGATTGACTGCGGTGTGGGCTACGACACAGAACGGATTCTGCAAAATATCAGAGAGGTCATCGACATCCGCAAACTGAAACGGGTATATCTGACCCATCTGCATGCCGACCATTGTGGCGGAGGAAGAGACCTGCAGAAACTGGGGATCGAAGTCGCTGCCCCTTTGAGAGAATGGAAGGATATGCAGGAAAATCCGGAGGATGTCAAAGAGGCATATGAGATCTCCCGGCATACGGGGTGCTATCCCGAGGGGCGGGAGTATCTCTTTCCGGAGCCGGATACATTTCTGCAGGACAAAGATGAAGTCAGAGTCGGGAAGTACTGCCTGAAGGCAATTGAAGTGAGGGGGCACAGTGCAGGAATGCTGCTGTACCTGCTGGATGACGGAAAGAGAAAGGTGCTCTTTTCCGGAGATTATGTATTTGCAAATGGGGTAGTGGGGTTATTAAACTGCCCGGGCTGCGATCTGTCTTTATACAGAAAGGATATCAAGAAGCTGGCGGGACTTGACCTGGATATTTTATTCCCGGGACACCGCATGGTGATTCTGAGCCATGCACAGGATCATGTGGATAAAGCAATCTATCATATGTCCAGGGCATTTATGCCGCCGTCATTTTGAGTGTGGGGGAAATGGAAGAAAAGAAAGAAATCAAGCGGGAAAACAGCAGTGGCAATAAATCAGGCAGACAGGAGAAAGGGGCGGCACAGAACAGGGAAGCGATTCGCAAAGGTGTACTAAGAGCTGAAATCATAAGGCTTTTAACAGGATTTGTGGAAATCCCGAGTGTGAACCCCGGGGATCATGCCATCGATGAGGATCCGGTGTTTGGGGAGAAAGAATATGTCCGGCATGTGCGGAAATTGATGGCGGAGAAGGGATATTACTGCTCGGAACAGGAGGTTCTGCCCGGCAGAACAAACCTGCTTATCAGCACCAGTAAGATGCCTGGAAGCAAGCCCATCATTCTGCTGCAGACACACAGTGATGTGGTGGATGCAAAGGAGATGGAGCAGGCATTTTGTGCTCGGGCAGAGCAGGGAAGAATCCGGGGGCGCGGAAGCTGCGATGCCAAGGGGCAGTTGTGTGCGATGATCCTGGCGCTGGAACAGTTAAGAGAGAAACATGGCAATCTGCCCTTTGACATATGCATTGCCCTGTGCTGCGATGAGGAGTTCCGGCACAGAGGCGTGGATGAGTTCCTGGTCTGGGAACATCGGGACAAGGTGGCGGCAGTTATTGTCGGGGAACCGACTGAGCTGCGGCTGGCCGCTGCATGCAAGGGCAGCATCCGCTTTCGCATAGAGACAACGGGGGTGGCCGCGCACACATCCACGCCGGAGAAGGGCGTGAATGCAATCTATCTGATGGCGGAGATCATCCGGATTATTCAGGAGAAGATCGAGGCGCAGATCGTCTGCAGAAAGGATGCTAGATGTGGGAGTGCGTCCATTGCAGTATCTCTGATTGAGGGCGGGAGGATTGTGAATGCCGTGCCGGATCACTGTGCAATCCATGTGGACCGGCGAATGATACCGGGTGAGCATTGGGAGGAAGTATATCGGGAAATCCAGAGTATTATTCTGGAGAATTTAAACGAAGAGGATCAGGAACGCGTTGTGTTTGGCGCTCCGTATCTGATTGATCCAGCCTATGGAGCGCAGCTGCCGGAACATTTGGAATCAGGGATGCAGGAAGTGATGCAAAAACATGGGCTGGAGACGGAGATTGCGGGACTTCCATATGGCTGTGATGCAAGTAAGCTGGCAAAGTGGGACATCCCCGTTTTCGTATTCGGGCCAGGCTCCATCGATCAGGCGCATACCCGGGAAGAATACATCGAGATCAGTCAGATTGAAACAGCGGCAGCGGTGTTAAAAGATATGATATTAAGAGCAGCAGAGGAGGGAATAGATGAAATCCTTAGATAAAATTGCAGAGAGCATCCATTCGAATTGCGAAAAATGCTATTTAGATACAGGGGCCATGTCCCTTATGCCAGAGGAAGTCTGGCAGGCGGTTCAGGCATTTCACGATAAACGGCGCAAATACGGTCCGGCCTTTGCAGAATACTGGAAGGAAGCAGATCTGCTGCGGCAGGATATAGCCTCATTGATCGGAAGCAGCCCGGAAGAAATCATGTTTCTCCAGAACACCTCCATGGGAATTAATTTGGCGGCACAAGCGTTGAAGCTTGAACCGGGCGATAATGTGGTGATTACCAATCTGGAATTTCCTTCGAATGTCTATCCCTGGATGAACATGGAAGCCCGTGGGGTAGAAGTGCGTATGTTGGATATTACGGACGGAGTGCTGGACGAGCCGAAACTTTTTAAAATATGCGATGAGAAAACCAAAGCGCTGAGTATCAGCTGGGTACAGTCTGCCAATGGTATGGTGGCGGATTTGGAAATGTGCAGCGAATTCTGCAGAAACAATCATATGTATTTTGTACTGGATGCAATTCAGGGGATGGGAGTTCTTCCGCTGGACGTGCGGAAGGTGCATCTGGATCTTGTCATCAGCGGTTTTTTTAAGTGGTTGCTGGGACCGGACGGAATCGCATTTGTTTACGTCAATAAAGAGGCACTGCCGGAGTTGGGGGTTCCCTTTACGGGATGGGCCGGCATGAAGAATATCTTTGATTACAGCACCTTTAAATTTGACCTGGCGGGAGAAGCAAGACAGTATGAGACGGGGAATATGAACTTTTCAGGGATATATGGGGCGCGTCAGGGAGTCAAGGTGGTTCTGGAGCATCAGCGGGAGATCACGGAAAGAGTACAGGAGCTGACCGGATATCTGAGGGAGCAGATCCGGAGCAGGAAGCACCTTACACTGCTGTCACCGGGTAAGGGCGGGGCTGCAGGTATCACGCTGCTTGGTTGTGAAAATGCGGAGAAAGTTTTTGAAGAATTGAAAGCAAAGAATATCTGCGTTAATTACCGGAGAGGACTCCGCGTGTCGGTTCATTTTTATAATACGAAAGAAGATGTGGACCGGCTGATGGAGGTGCTGGATGATTGAGTCAATTTAGTGAATGCTTGGTATTTTGGAACAGAGCGCCATCGTAGCGTTAGGAGTATAATAAGATGAAAGACCTTATCGATCTTGTAAATGAACATCGATAAGGTTTTTTATTATCCAATTTCTTTACTCGATGCGGTCTCTATTTTAAAGAAAATTGTTATTGAGTAGAAATAAAGATATATATGGGCAAGCTCGAATTGTTATGAAATATACCAATAAACGCACGCGTGTGTTTTGGGCAATTGATTAAACACATACAGTGTGATATAATGCGTTTTAGGAGGTGTTTTTATGCGAACAATACCAAATAAAGAGACTCTTACAATAGAATTTAAAAGTGATTTGAAAAAACTGAGCGATACAGATTTAATAGAGGCAGTGATCGGAATGACGAATACGGAAGGCGGAGTGTTATTTCTTGGAGTTGAAGATAATGGTGATATCACAGGCGTTCACAAGCATCATACTGACGAGATTGGAGCGGCGGCTTTGATCGCAAACAGAACAGTTCCATCCGTTCCCGTTAGAACAGAGCTCATGCATGAAGAGGGGTATGATGTTTTAAAAATAGAAATTCCGATGAGTAAAACAATTGTAGCATCTTCGGATGGTAAGATATTAAGGCGCCGGCTAAAATTAGATGGGACACCGCAAAATATTCCTATGTACCCATATGAAATTAACACCAGATTATCGGAACTAAGTATGCTCGATTTTTCTGCACAAGTAGTTTCGGGAACAACAATTGACGATTTAGACCCAAATGAAAGAGCTCGCCTGCGGAGTATTATAAAGATACGAAAAGGCGAAAAGTCCCTCTTGGAATTAACAGATACCGAATTGGATAAAGCTCTGCGTTTAGTGAAAGAAGAAAATGGAATTCTTTATCCCACAGTTACAGGTATGCTACTCATTGGTAAGGAAGAAAGGCTACAGGAGGTGATACCGACAGCAAAATCAAGTTTTCAGGTGCTTGAGGGAACACAGGTAAGAATAAATGAACAGTTTACAAAACCTTTACTGGCCACATTTGAAATTTTTGAAAACTATTTAAAGGCATGGAATCCGGAACGGGAAATGGAATATGGACTGTTTCGAATACCGGTTCCGGAATTTTCGGAATCAGCCTTTCGAGAAGGATTGGTAAATGCCTTTTGTCACAGGGATTATTCTATTTTGCAGATGGTACGTTTAGCGATTGAGGATGAAGGAATGTCCATTAGTAGTCCGGGAGGATTTATTGATGGTGTTAACTTGAATAATCTACTTACAGTGGAGCCGCATGGGCGGAACCCGGCGCTGGCTGATGCACTAAAAAGAGTTGGACTGGCTGAACGGACAGGAAGGGGGATTGATCGTATTTTTGAAGGGTCTATCATCTATGGACGTCCTCTGCCGGATTATTCAGAATCAACGGAACGATATGTTAAGTTATTTATCCAAAGAGCAGAGCCAGATCTGGCATTTGCTAGGATGATTTCAAATGAAGAGAACAGAATGGGGAGAATGCTGCCAATTAATTCACTGCTTATTTTATCAGCGCTGCAAAATCAAAGACGTGTATCAATCAGTGAATTGTCGGAAACCATCCATGTAAGCGAGGCGAGAACGAAAGCAAATATAGAGAAATTGTTTGAGAGCGGTCTGGTAGAGGCGAGTGGAAATGGGAAAGCCAGAACTTACATCTTAAGCGCAAAGGTTTACAGAGCGCAGAATAATGCAGTGGGATATGTCAGACAAACGGGGATAGACAAACTGAAGCATGATGAACTTGTGATAAAGCTGGCTAAGCAGCAAGGATATGTTACAAGGGATAATGTAAGTGAGCTATTAAACATAAATAACAGCCAGGCATATCGGGTATTGAAAGGGCTGGTGGACAAAAAGAAGCTTGTTTTAGTAGGAAAAGGCAGAGGTGCACGATATAAGTTATTAACTTAAACGCACGAAAACACACGCTTAAACGCACGCGTGCGTTTAAGCGTGTGTTTAAATGATAACATAATAAGTCATTATAGGTGGGATAACTATGAGCGTAACAATAGCAGATTTACTGACACTTCCGTCCATGCGCGGCGCGCAGGTTCTCGGTGGTGCGAGGGGGCTTTCAAAGATTGTATCCTCGATCTCCGTGCTGGAGTCTACAGACCCGTCTGTGCTGATCGACTGTCTGTTTCCGAAAGATGAGTTTTTTGGAAGTGAAATTGTGATTACGGGTTTTTTAAATGCCCTGAATGATGTGGAATGTCAGTGTGCCAATATGCGCCGGCTGGCAGCTGGCGGTGAGGTAGGGCTGATCCTGTTTTACGTTGGGGTCTATCTTCAAAAGGTGGATCAGAGGCTGATTGACGTGGCAGACGAGCTGGATTTTGTGCTGATCACTATGCCGGAAGGGCAGCGAATGCTGCGTTACAGTGAAGTGCTGAATGATGTTATGGAGTGTATTTATCGTGACCGCATGGACAATGAGTCGATTGTTTCGGAGATTTTAGGGCGGGTTTCCAAGCTTCCGGAGCACCACCGCTCCATCAACACGGTCCTGAAAATGCTCAGCGACCGGATTTCAGCTTCGGTAATTCTGACGAATTCCAGACACGAGATTTTGAATCTGATTGCATGGCCGCGAAGCATTGAAGAGGTAATCAAGGCAGGAGTGGGCAGCCTGGAGGAATTTCCGCGGGAACAGGAGGAGTCGGAGTGCCGTTTTCTTCCGGGAGCAAGGATGTATCGTTACCGGCTTGATTCGGATGCGGGCCGTAAGATGGAGCTGCTTCTGGTTAAAGAGGGGGTACCGATTTCACCGAAGCTGCTGGAGCAGGTAATGGATATTGTCAGAATCAGCATTAATATCTGGAGCTCCCGACATGGTGATGTTGCGGTTCATGAGTTGGTACGTGCGATCCTTCAGGATGAGCCGATTAAAATGAGGCGTCTTGCCGAGCTCTTCCACATTGATGTGGCATCCATTCATGAGATGTGGATTCTGCACGGTGAAAGCCAAGAATTCTCCAGGCTGCTTACCAGCAAGCTGCCGGAGGTGCAAAAGATTCTTGCGGAGTGCCGGGGGCCGGTGGTGACAGATATATACGGGGAAGAAATGGTGTTGTTTTTGAATACACCGGTTTCCTGCCAGGCTGCGGAACAGCAGCTGAGGGATATCCTGGAGACGGTATGCTCTGAAGAACCGGGGGCTACACTGGCGCGCTGCAGTAATCTGCAGAATACCGGTGCAGTACGTGAGGCTTTTCTCTGCCATCAGGAATACCTGCAGGACGTGAAGGTAATCTTTCCGGAAAAGCAGCTTTTCTGCTACGGAGAACTGGAATTTGCCAGGGATTGCCGCAGCCTGATGGAGCAGGGAGAGGCGGCAGTGGAGAGTTGTATGGAGCTTCTCGCACCGCTGTATGCAGGGGGAGAGGAAGCAGATTTGAGAAAAACTCTGGCAGTATACCTGCTTGACGGAAATTCCAGTGTAACAACAACGGCACAGATATTGTACCTTCATAAAAATACGGTCAAATACAGGCTGCAGCGGATCGCAGATCTGCTGGGGTACCGCCCGAACAAAATGCCGGAATGCATGAAGCTTTATCAGGCGGCGGCAGTATACCGTTTAAACCGCTGATTATAAATCAGTAGCAGTTCACAAAGGCCTGAACTGTTACAAAAGAGAGGCTTTTTTCTTATCTCCTGAGTCCCTTGTCCTTTTGGACAAAGGACGCAGGGGATTTTTTTGCCCCTGTGACAATTAACTTTATCGCACTGTAGTGATATACTGCATGAAACAGCCAATGCAGGTTTGCCCCCTTGTTGGCTGTATTTTCTATCAGGAGGAGTGAGATTATGAGTGAGAAAAAATCAGGGTTTGAGATTGCAGAAAGCCAGCGGCAGAGCTGGAAGTCTATTGCGCTTGTCTGGATCGGTGCAATGATTTGTGTGGCGTGCCTGATGGTCGGCGGTATGCTGGGAGAAGGAATGTCCATTGGAACATGTATTATTACAATCTTAATCGGCTATGGCATTGTCTGCCTTTATATGAGCTTTATGGGGATGCAGGGGTGCGATACAGGACTTCCCACTGCGGTAATGGCCGGCGGTGCATTGGGAGAGACCGGCGGAAAGTATGTAATCAGTGCGATTCTTGCGATTGCCTGCATCGGCTGGTTCGGGATTCAGGCAGCGGTCTGCGGCGCATCTTTTTCCTCCATGATCGGATCTATGACGGGGGCTGAACTTCCGGTTTGGCTGTGTTCTGTGGTATGGGGAATTATTATGGTTTCAACGGCGTGTTTTGGATTTAAGGGCCTGAAATGGCTGAACTATATTGCAGTGCCGCTTTTGATTGTGGTTCTGCTGTATGGAGTCATTGTTGCAATCGTCAGAAACGATGGGATTCATGCAATCGCAGTCTATGAGCCCACGGCGTCCATAAGTATTTTAAGCGGCGTTAGCCTTACGGTTGGTTCCTTTGCAGTGTGAGGCTCTATTGCCGGGGATTACTGCCGTTTCGCAAAAAACAGGAAGGATGTTATCAAATCCTCAGTTCTCGGCGTACTGCCGGCAGGGCTTTTGATTCTACTGATTGGCGCGGCACTTTCGATTATAACGGGGCAGTATGATATCAGCGTTGTGCTGACCGCAGCAGGCGTTCCGGCGATTGGACTCGTGGCGCTGATTCTGGCGACATGGACGACAAATGTAACAAATGCGTATTCCGGCGGACTTTCCCTCTCGATATTGCTTGGGCTTGACGAAAAGCGCAGCCGTATCTGCACAGGAATTGCAGGATTCGTAGGAACGATTCTGGCAGCCGTGGGAATCATGGACAAGTTTCAGGCATTTTTAACACTCTTGTGCGCCCTGGTACCGGCTTTTGTGGGGGTTATGATCGCAGATTACTGGATTGTAGGAAAGGGAAAGAAAGAGAACTTCCGGATCCGGGACGGCGTGTGTGTACAAGGCATGCTTGCCTTTCTCATAGGAGCATTTGCGGCCTGCCTTACCGGTGGAACCTTTACATATTTTCCGCCGCTTGCGTCCTGGAACATACCGTTTTTCATTGGTCCGATTAATGGGATCGTAGTGTCAATGGTACTGTATGTACTGTTTATGAAACTCTCGGGACGTACTGCGGCAGAACAGTCTGCCACATCAGTATAGAACAAAGGAAAATGAAAGGAGAAGTTGATTGTGAGAACGATAGGAATAAATGAAATTGAAGACATTGCCCTTGGGGCGGCTCTGCTTGGAGCCGGCGGGGGCGGCGATCCCTATGTGGGAAAGCTGGTGGCTGTCGGCGCCGTTAAGGAGTGCGGGCCTGTTACGCTGCTGGAGCCGGAGGAAGTGCCGGATGATGCGCTGGTAATTCCAATCGCCATGATGGGGGCACCCACTGTTTTGGGGGAAAAGGGGATCGGCGGCAAGGAATATCAGACGCTGCATGATATGGTTAGCCGGTTTTTTGGAAAGAAAATTTATGCATTCATGCCGATTGAGGCAGGAGGGGTCAACAGTATGCTTCCGATCGCGGCGTGTGCCCGCCTCGGCCTTCCGCTGGTGGATGCGGATGGCATGGGAAGAGCCTTTCCGGAGCTGCAGATGGTGACATTTACAATTGGCGGCATCAGCGCTTCTCCGATGGCGCTGACAGACGAAAAAGGCAATAGTGTTATTTTTGAAACCATTACAAATAAATGGACGGAGGAACTTGCACGGGCAGTGACAATGAGCTGCGGCGGTTCCGTATCCGTCTCTCTGTATCCGATGACAGGCGCACAGATGAAACAATATGCGGTGAGAAATATTGTTACCCGCAGCCAGCAGCTGGGGGAAGCGATCCGTACCGTAAAGGAATGCACCGGAAAAACGCCGGAGGAGCATTTCCTGGAATTTTCCGGAGGCTTCCGGCTGTTCAAGGGGAAGATCGCAGATGTCCTGCGTGAGACACGCGGCGCCTTTAACTTCGGCAGGGTGATGTTGGAGGGAATCGGGGAAGACCGCGGCAGAAGCGCCAGCGTGGAGTTCCAGAATGAGAATCTTACGGCAGAGGTTGACGGGGAGATCCTTGCTACCACGCCGGATCTGATCTGCCTGGTGGATACGGAAACCTTTGCCCCTGTTACGACGGATGCCCTGAAATACGGGAAACGAGTCTTGGTAGTTGGGCTGAAATGCTTTGAAATGTGGCGTACACCGGAGGGGCTGGAGCTGGTAGGGCCACGTTACTTTGGATGTGATACCGATTATATACCGCTGGAGGAGCGATGCAGGGGAGGGAGAAAGTAATGTATAAGCTTGGTATTGATGTCGGCGGAACCAACACGGACGCCGTACTGATTGATGAAAACCTGCAGGTGGCTGCAGAAATTAAATATCCGACTTCGG
Source organism: Eubacterium sp. BIOML-A2 (assembly GCF_009680135.1). Classification (NCBI taxonomy): domain Bacteria; kingdom Bacillati; phylum Bacillota; class Clostridia; order Eubacteriales; family Eubacteriaceae; genus Eubacterium; species Eubacterium sp. BIOML-A2. The sequence goes on along the minus strand of NZ_WKZK01000002.1, from coordinate 63,273 downwards.
AAGACATCTATGAAGGAATTATGGGAGCGCTGCGCAGGGTCCTCGAGGTATCCGGGATTGACAGAAGCCAGATCGGACAGGCAATGCTTGGCACCACGCAGTGCACGAATGCGATTGTGGAGAGAAAATCACTGGCGCCGATCGGTATTCTGCGTATCGGTGCGCCAGCTACGCTGGGTATCCCCCCGATGGTGGACTGGGCGGAAGACATTCAGAAGATTGCAGTCGGAAGCGCGATTATAGGCGGGGGATTTGAGTACGACGGAAAGGAACTGGCTGTGTTTGACGAGGAGGCAGCGCGTCAGTTTTTTGTGGATATGAAGGAGCAGGGAATCAAGTCTATTGCAATCTCATCCGTCTTCTCCACAGTCCGCAATGAGCATGAACTGGCGGCGGCAAAGCTTTGCCGTGAGGTGATGGGCGATGATGTGCATGTATCTATTTCCAGCGAAATTGGTTCCATGGGGCTGATAGAGCGTGAGAATGCAACCATCCTCAATGCGGCCCTCTACCGCGTGGCCGAGCGGTTTACGGAAGGCTTTGCAAACAGCCTTGCGGAAGAAGGAATTGAACATGCCGACGTTTATCTTTCTCAGAATGACGGAACGCTGATGACAATGGAATATGCCCGCCGCTACCCGATTCTGACGGTTGCCTGCGGCCCAACTAATTCCATTCGCGGAGCCGGTTACCTGAGTCATATTCAAAATGCAATTGTGGTGGATGTGGGCGGTACCACAACGGATCTCGGCGTGATCCAGAACGGATTCCCACGGGAGTCCAGTGTGGCGGTTACCATCGGCGGCGTCCGGACTAATTTCCGTATGCCGGATGTGATTTCAATCGGACTGGGCGGAGGCTCGATCGTGCGGGAACACCAGGACGGAACCATCACAGTGGGACCGGACAGTGTAGGGTTTGAAATCACGAAAAAGGCACTTATATTCGGCGGTGATGTGATGACGGCCACGGATATTGCAGTGCGTTTAGGGATGGTGGAACTGGGAGACATAACGAAAACGGAGTGTATCAGCCGGGAAACGGCAGAAAAGGCAATGGCTGTCATTCGCGGACTTGTGGAGGACTCCATTGATTCAATGAAGATCTCCAATGCGGATATGGATGTCATCCTTGTGGGCGGCGGATCTATTATCCTGCCAGATCGTTTAGAGGGCGCTGCAAGCGTAACAAAGCCGGAGCATTTCGGGTGTGCTAATGCAATTGGTTCTGCGATTTCCAAAGTCAGCGGCACCTTTGAAAAGCTGATCAACTATGATGAGATCCCGAGAGAACAGGCGCTGGAGCAGGCAAAGGCCGAGGCGGTAGAGATAGCTGTCGGCGCAGGCGCAATCCGCAGTACCGTCGAAATTATTGAGGTGGAGGACGTGCCGCTTGCGTACTATCCGGGCAATACAAACCGGGTGAAAATTAAGGCGGCAGGAGAACTGCAGGCTTAGCCCAAAATGACAGGCTAAATTCTCAATTATCTTATTCTAATTAAAATCAGCAGGCATGATAAAGCCAGGAAAAGAGGAGGAGAAAGCAGATGAAACTTTTGGATATCATACCGGTTACAGGTGCGGGAGTGATCACACCGGAAATGGAACGTTATATCAACCAGTATTTAAGCACGGATACACAGATAGATGTGGTTCAGATTACAAAAGGGACGCCGAGTATTGAATGCGAACATGATGAGGCGATGTGCGCGCCGGATATCATCGAACACTGTATCGAAGCAGAAAAGGCCGGATATGAAGGCGTGTTTATCAACTGTTTTGGAGATCCGGGTGTGCGTGCCGCGAGGGAACGCGTAAATATTCCGGTGGTAGGCGGCTTCGAGCCGGTAATGCACCTTGCCATGGGGCTGGCCGACCGGATCGGGATCGTTACGGTGCTTCCAAACGTACTTCCTCTGATTAAAGGCAATATCGCAAAGGCGCATCTGGATGGGCGCATCGCGTGTGTCCGCAGTATAGATATACCGGTACTTGATCTCTCTAGTCATGAAAAGCTCTGTAATGCGCTTTATGCAGAAAGTTTAATGGCGATCCGGGAGGATGGGGCAGAGGTGATTGTTCTTGGCTGTACAGCCATGGTTGATGTCACGGAAACCGTACAGGCCAGGCTGCACGCTGCAGGCTATGAGATATGCGTGCTGGAGGCTGCGCAGTCTGCAGTCATGATGCTGGAGCTGAATGTGAGGATGGGGCTGAAGCAGAGCCGGATAACTTATATGCCGGTGCCGGAGAAATAGTAGGCGAAGAAAGACTTTCGGGGGATAGGGACGCACCGTGAAGGGACAGCCGGGAAACTCCGGAAGGGTATATGCCCAGCGGAAGTGCAACCCGTACATTAAGAAATTCTAAGTAGAAAAAGGCAGAAAATTGGAGTACAGCTGACACAGAGCAAGAAATCTGATGATTTCTCGCGCTGGGTCAGCAGAAAACGCGCTTCGGTAGCACGTTTTCTCTCCAATTTTCTGCCTTTTTCTACTAAGAATTTCTAAGATGTACTCTAGCACTTCCGCTGGGCATATACCCTTCCGGAGTTTCCCTGCTGTCCCTTCACGGTGATGGGTTCATCCAGTCGGAAAGAAGCGTTCTTCGGAGAGGCTCTAAATGGGGGGAGTGGATGGATTCGTTTGGCAGGGCAGTGCAGCCTCCATCCATCCGAAAAACGAAGGTCTGCAAACTAATATGCACGGTTTCCAAACCATCGGAAATGTGATAGAATTGAAACTAGAAAAAATAGAGATAAGCGGGGGTGTGCGATGAAAATGCCAACAGAAAACATGAATACGGGTATGTTTGCTCCCTGTGGTATGAACTGTATGGTTTGTTATAAGCATTGTTATCATAAAAAGCCTTGCGCCGGATGTTTAAACAGCGATATGGGGAAGCCTGAACACTGCCGTAAATGTAAGATAAAAGATTGTGCCAAGGCGAAAGGGCTGTCTTATTGCTTTGCATGTTCCGATTATCCCTGCAAGCTGATCAAAAACCTTGAAAAAAGCTACAACAAAAGGTATCAGGCGAGCCTTATGGAGAATAGTGAAGTTGTTCGTCAACACGGGGTGGAAAGGTTTATGGAAATGCAGAAACGGAAATATACGTGTCCAAAATGCGGCGGTATTATTTCTATCCATGACAGCGAATGCAGTGAGTGTCAGGAAAGCATGAAAGTGGAGAATACCGTTGTGGATGAACTTAAGCGGAATTTGTAGCAGACATTATTAAGATTAACGGAGGAATTAACGAATGCAAAACTTTCTCAAAACTTTGACAAGCGAATGTAAAAATGCGGCGCTGCCTGAAGAATTTAATTTTTTCGGGAAGCTGATCGGCAGTTGGAAAATCGACTATATAGATAATAGTAATTCCCGCTCAATTAAGGGGGAATGGCATTTTTCATGGGTTCTTGATGGTATGGCGATTCAGGATGTTATTATCCTGCCCGATTATGAATACGGAACGACGCTCCGCGTCTATAATCCCGGTACGTGTGCCTGGGATATTGCCTATTGTTATACAGGAAAAATTATGCGGCTTGAGGCGAGAAAAGAAGACGGTTTGATAGTCCTTACGAACATTGAGGATGAAAAGAGAAAATGGGTCTTTGTCAAAATCGAGGATCATAATTTTCACTGGCAGGATATAAGAGTGAAGGATGACGGTGAATGGCAGATTAATTATGACTTATATGCACAGCGCATATCATAAAAACCCTTTGGGAGCTGTATACGCAGCGATAAGGTATGCAGCCGCAAAGCGGTGTCGTGAAAGCAGGCACAACTCTGACGCAGATATCAGGCGCTTATTACTGAAAGATGAACGCACTGCTGTACTAGTACATATCGGCCTGGAAACAGTGAATTATCAGGGGGGATCAGCTATCTTAATTTCCGACGAAACGCAGATGGAGTCTGGCCGGTATATTGTTTGAATACACCGGCAAAGTGCTGGCTGGAAGAAAAGCCGAGGGAGTGCGAAATATCGGTGACTGACATTTCAGAACCGGTAAGCAGTTCCTGGGCTTTATCAATTCTCAGGCGCTGTAAATAGTCATAAGGTGAAAACCCGGTACTTCTCCGGAATTTCCGCTGAAACTGGGGCGGAGAGAGGTGAATCAGACCGGCCAGGGATTCCGAACGGCAGCTTTCGTCAAGATGTGCACCCATATAGTCGATTATAGTCCGGATATCCTCCGGGATCGTATCGGTTCCGGTATTCTCTGCCTGCAATAACCTGGACAGGTGATAAAAAAGCTCAGTCAGGAGACTGACCGTCCGTGCACGGCAAAATGGGGAAGGATTTGTACTGATGGATAAGAGTTCATCCATCAGCTTCTTCAAAATGGGAATTCCCCGGAATAAACGTGTCTGGATTGAATAAAGCGTGTCGCGGATACAATCGGATGCAGCGTCGTCCAGACCAAGGAAATTTCTGGTGTCAGGCATACAGGAAAAGATGAGATAGTAAAATTTTGATTTTTCTTCTGTCCACAAGCCGGTACTGTGCAGTTCGTTCGGCATGGCAATAAAGATATCGCCGCTGTGCACATCATACAGGCGGCCCCCCAGTTCATAGTGCTGCCGGCCTTCGAAGTGGTAGCACAGTTCAAAACAATCTTTATGCAGGTGCGGCTTCAGAGGAGCATTGTCAGATCCCCGGTATTCGACGCGGGACATCAGGTGAAGGTTGGGGATATCCAACCCGGAAAAATCTGTGGTTATTCGAACATTCTGGGAGTTCATCTGGGGCACCTCCTGATAGATTCTGGAAAACGTATAAAATGCTTTATTTACCCGGCAAAGCCTGCGGCAGCAGATATTCCGATCAGCTTTACCCAAAGGCCATCCTGTTTTCTATGCCTTTAGGATACCGTTTTACTGTATCATGGGATAAAAAAAATGTCAATTTGGCCGCCAAATGGAAGACCGTCGTTACTGTGCACGCCCGCAGGCTGTGAACAGTAACAGACTGTCTAAGGCTCTGGCCTGTAACAGCCTGGGGCCCGCCTGAAATGTGATTCCGGCCGAAAAAATGTACAGAATCAAAGGATGATCATATCTTGGAAGACGCGCTGTGGATTCCTGTATAAACTGTTAGTATACAGAGTAGAGAAGGAGCGTGTTAACATGAATTATGAAAAGCATAATGAGGAAGTCCGCAGGCTTTTGCAGCAGGCGGAAGAAGGCAAATGTGAGCGTGTTATGATGGAGCTTGCGATGAATCCACGGATGATCATCTCGGATCCAATGCTGAACCCGCGCCGGATTACGTTTGAGGAATACTTAAAGGATCCGCAGATCATGCTGGAAATTCAATGCCAGTTCCAGGAATACTGTGCGGAATCACTCATAAGCGACCGCATCATGGGCTTTGAGAATCTGCAGGAGATAACACCGTACCCGGATTTTCAAAATGTTCTGGAAGGAGCCTGCCTGGGCTGTGAGATTGCATTCCATGGGTGCAATGAACCGGGCACAAAAGTATGCGCGGATGAAACGACGAAATATGAACTTTTAAAAAATACGCGCCCCCTGACGGATCCTCTCGGCGGAATTGTAAGTACACTTTTGTCCCACTATGAGTTCTTTAAAAATAAGCGGCAGGAAGGATATACGTACAAAGGAAAGCCCCTGGGCAGCCCGGGGATGGCGGGGTTGGGAACAGATGGCCCCTTTACTATCGCGTGCAGCCTGATCGGCGCTACGCAGGCCTGCATGGATCTCTATGTGGATCAGGATTATATGATGGAGCTGCTGGATTATATTACGGAGGCGGTTATTGCGAGGAATAAGGCCCTGCGCCGCTGCTATGGCCAGCCGGAAAAATCAAAATCCTTCGGGTTTGCCGACGACAGCATTGCATTGCTGTCCCTGGAAACCTATACAGAGCTGATACTGCCATTCCACAAAAAGATGATGCGTGAACTGTGTACAGGGGAGGAGCCGGGCTGGATCCATCTCTGCGGGGATGCTTCCCGGTTCTTCCCCACACTGGTGCGGGAACTGAACGCCGGCATATTCGATACGGGCTTCCCCATTGACCATGGCAGGGTAGTTCGCGAGCTGGGACCTGACATCACGGTTAAAGGCGGTGTCCATGTCGAGACACTGCGTGCCGGCACGGCGGAGGAAGTCGCCAATGCGGCGAAAACTATTTTGGAAGCTGTCAAGCCCTTCACACGGAAGTTTATCATCAAGGAGGCAAACAACCTGTCGCCGGGGACACCGCCGGACAATCTGTCTGCGATGCATGAGGCGGTACGGCGATATGGGCACTATAAATAAAATAAGCACGGAGCAGGAAACTGCTCCGCATTTTATTGCCATTCGTGGTAGAATAAATGAAAAAGAGGAACAGTTCAGCCACGCCTGAACTTTTAAGAAAAGGAACCATTAGGAGAAGCGCAATGACAATTGGAATTATAGAAGACGATCTTTTATTGAATCAAGCTTTAGATATTGCCCTGCAAAATGCAGGCTATCATACCATATGTGTACATACAAAGAAGGAGGCCCTCTCTCTGCTGGGGAAGACGGAGGGCCTGCTCTTAGTGGATATCGGACTCCCGGACGGGGATGGAATCACACTGTATCAGGAGCTCCGAAAAAAACGGGACATTCCCGCCATTTTTTTGACGGCGAGGGATGAAGAGCAGGACATGCTGGCCGCGTTTGACATGGGTGCGGATGATTATGTGGTGAAACCATTTTCTATGAAAGTGCTTTTGAAAAGAATCAACGCGGTATTCAAACGCAGCAGCGAAGAGCAGATGCTTTCCTGCCGGGATATAGCGCTGTATCCCGACAGAAAACAAGTCTTCTTAAAGGGACAGGAGATCGCCCTGACCGCGAAGGAGTATCAGCTGTTGGAGTATCTGATGAGGAATCAGGGGCAAGTGCTGACGAAAGAAAATATCCTGGAGCAGATCTGGGGTCTGGATGGCCAGTTTGTGGTGGATAATACGGTCAGTGTCACAATTAACCGGCTCAGAAAAAAGATAGAACCGGATGCAAAACTGCCGGAGTATATTCATAATGTATTTGGGCTGGGGTATCGGATCGGAGGCAGATAGTATGTATTTTATCATGACCATATCCGTTCTGGCAGGGGGATTGCTTGGCGGCATCGGTATGTATTGCCTGCAGAGAAAACAGAGGAAACAGGAACTGAAGAAGATGATAGGGCTGACCGATGAGATTCTGAATGAACGGGAAATAAAAGCCTCTGCTTCGGGGGAAGAGACTTTGTACGCAAGGATTGAACATCAGCTGGTGCGGGTCCAGGAACTGATGCAGGGGAGAAAAGATGCAGCGGGAAGGAGCCGCGATGAGATACAGAAACTGATCGCAGAAATTGCGCATCAGATGCGGACTCCTTTGATGAACATGGAGACATATCTTGGGTTCCTGCAAGAAAATCTTGAGGAGAATTCAACAGGAGCAGCCGGTAATAATCCTGATTCCGCCAACCGTTCTTCTGATATAAGGCAGTCTCTGCAATATGCGGCTGCGATTGAGAACAGCCAGCAAAAATTACATTTTCTTGTAGAAAGTTTCATCAAAATGTCCAGGCTGGAGCAGCATATCATCCAGATAAAGAAAGAAGACAAGGATATACTGAAAACGCTCCGAAATTCTCTGGGACAGATCCAACCACAGGCAGAAACAAAGGGGGTTCAGTTTGACATCTCTTTCTTGGAAAATGCAGCTTTCCTGCATGATCCTAACTGGCTGGGAGAGGCAGTCTTTAATATTCTGGAAAATGCCGTGAAGTACAGTGAAGCCGGAGGCAGGGTGGAAGTATCCATGTCACAAAATGAAATGTACCTGAAGATCCGGGTAAGAGATTATGGAATCGGTATCGGGGCAGGGGAGGAGAATCAGATTTTTCAAAGATTTTACCGTGGAAAGGATGTCACCACCCAGGAAGGATTCGGGATCGGCCTGTATCTGTCGAGGGAGATCGTGAACAGACATGGCGGATTCCTGGTGGCTAAGAGAATGCACCCGGGGCTGATGCTTGAACTTTGTTTTCCAACCGCGTTGTTAGAAGTTTGTTAGATTTACACCATATACTAGTATATGGCAGAAAACGGATTCAGGCTTCTGAGGCTATGATATGTACGCTGCCAAATACAGAGCAGGAGAAAAGAATTTATGGAAATTGTGAAGGCCGCCGGTCTGAAAAAATACTATATCACAGATACTTATGAGGTCCACGCACTGGACGGAGTGACTCTTTCGGTAAGAGACGGTGAATTTGTGGCAATTGTCGGAACCTCGGGAAGCGGAAAGACAACCCTCCTGAATATGCTTGGAGGCCTGGATATCCCCACGGAGGGCGGAGTCTGGATCCGCGGAAACAGCCTGAAGGATATGGAGATTGAGGAACGGACGGTATTTCGCAGAAGGAATATTGGATTTGTCTTTCAGCAGTATAATCTGGTTCCGGTACTCAGTGTTTATGAAAATATTGTGCTCCCGTTACGGCTGGATGGAGCAGAGATTGATTACGAATTGCTGGAAGAGGTAACAAAACTTCTTGGAATCCATGAGAAATTAGAGCGGCTGCCCCAGACCCTGTCCGGCGGACAGCAGCAGAGAGTGGCAATCGCCCGGGCGCTTCTGACCAAACCGGCTATCCTGCTGGCCGATGAACCTACCGGTAATTTGGATTCCGTTACAAGTACTGAGGTGGTGGGGCTTTTAAAATCCTGTGCGGAAAAATACCATCAGACAGTAATCGTGGTAACCCATCAGGAAGAAGTGGCGCAGATGGCAGACCGTGTCATCCGGATGGAGGATGGCAGAATCTGCGGCAGGACAGAGTGTGCGATGGATGACGGCAAAGCTTGCAGCCGGACAGAGTGGGAGGAATATATACAAAACAGCGGCACAATCAGTGGGCAGGAGGGGTAAGTTATGGCAGGAAAAGGATTTACCCCGAATCAAAACAAACAGGTGGTTAAAATGCTTTCAAGAGAGATTGGCAAATTCAATAAGGGCAGAAACCGGATTCTCCTGGGAACGGTTATTTTGTGTATTGTTACGCTGACCATGGTATTTGGAATCTCATTCGGGAAGGTTCAGGCAGAATATACGAAGGCGGTAAGGGCGGCAGGAACCGCAGCATCAGTCTGCATCGAGAATGCAGACCAGTCTCAGTATGAGAAGGTTTGTTCCCTCCGTTATGTGAAACGGGCAGGAAGGTGTGTAACTCTGGGAGAGGCGGCTGACGGTAATCAGTATATCTGCAGGATTCAGGCGCTGGATGATGCGGCGTGGGAGGAGATTAGGAAACCGGCTTATACGGATATTCACGGACACTATCCAAAGGAAAAGCAGGAGATTATGCTTTCTGCCAGGTCGCTGAAAAGTCTGGGTATTGATCATCCGGAGATGGGGATGCGGATCGGTCTTACGGTAAGTATCGGACTGATCCGCACGGAACAGGAAGAATTCCGTCTCAGCGGCTGGTATACAGACTATGTGGGGGAGACGTCCAATTCGGCAGCGGGATATATAGCAGAGCAGAAAGTGGAGGACTGGGGGTATCATATCTGGGAAGAAGCAGATATTTTGATCTGCCAGTCTGATCATATGGACTGGCAGGAGACGGAAGAGCGTTTATATCAGGATGTCTCCCAAAAGGCGTCTGAAGCGAAGATTACCGCTGCCAATACTTATGCCCGCGATGCAGTCAGCCGGCTGGCAGGAGGGTATGGCATGGCCGCATTTGGCGCACTGCTTATCCTGGGCGGTATGTTTTTCCTGGTCCAAAATGTGATGCAGATCTCTATGGCAGGAGACATCCGCCAGATGGGGCTTTTAAATACAATCGGGACAACGAAAAAACAGATGCAAAGAATTTATTTGGGGCAGATTCTGAGAATCTTAATTCCAGGGGTGCTGGCAGGGACACTTCTGTCAGCCTTTGTTTTGCTGGCAGTGATACCGGAGATACTGGGGAACCAGTACTTAAGCGGATATGGAGGCGCGAGAGAACTGCAGATCTTCCGGCCGGGGCTTCTGGCGGCTTCCATCGTATTTACAGTGATGCTCACCATAAGCGCAGCGGCAGGAGTCATTCACCACATCGTAAATGTATCCTGTGTGGAGAGTATGAATTATACCGGTCTGATAAGAAACCGGCAAAAGAAGGCAAAATGGAGAAAGACAGAAACGAAGCGGGTACGAATAAAACATAAGAGGCGAAAAAGAAGCGCTGCCGGGGAACTGTGGTACATGGCATGGCAGAATCTGACCAGACATCGGGGAAGATTTTTACTGACGGTGTTTTCTCTGTTTCTTGGGATAGAAACCTTTCTGGGGGCTGTTGTTATTACTAGGGGCAGTGATTATGTGCATGTGATCGAGCAGCGTCCGGACTTTCTGATTGCCGGTGAATTCAGTGAGTGGGGGAAGGAACAGGGATACGGCAGGGAGTATAAATCGAGAGATGTGGGTGAAGATCCGATGCTGACAGAAGGGGATATCCTATACTTATTATATGGCAATTCCTATGATGAGTTTTCCCCCATTTCCTCAGCAGTCAGAGAAGCCTTATTAAGCCTTGACGGGGTGGATCAAGAGAAGTCATACATCATGGAAGGGGCTTATATGACTTCCACTATTTCCAGAAAAGGAGTGATGCCCTTACTGGATAAAAGAGATTCATTTAATGAAAACGCTCAGGTAATAGAAGGCGTCGGATATGGTGAAAACTATGCCATGATTGAAGGCGGGCTTGAAGATGTCGTCCAGATTCTGAGTGACGGGGAGATTGCCGCTCTGCGGCAGTATGTGGAGGACAATCAACTGCCGGTGGATATGGACAGCCTGGAAAATGGCACCGGCGTGATGATTCTCCATGATCATCAGCTTTCACCGAAACAGGAGAGGCTGGCAAAGGATAGCGTGGGAGAACCGCTGTATTTTACGACAATGCGGTCTAAGAAAGATTGGATGATTTGGAATCAGCTGAGTCCAAAGGAGAGAGACAGCGTAATAGAGGAAGAGGCGCTTGGAGGAAAACAGTCGGATATGTTTACTTTAAGCGGCTACCTGGATAACCGTGCAGAAGGATTTCCTGATATACGGCAGACGTGGCATGGGGCAGAGGGAATGGTTTATTATCTGATCAGCAGGGAGGGCTTTGAGAAGCTGCCTACGGAGAAAAAAACGCTTTATATGGAATTGAATGTGGATGAAAAAAAGGAGCCAAAAATAAAGACAGCGATTCAAAATATGATATCCCGGGAGAACCGGAGGCGGGAAAAGATGACAGGAACAGGAGCAGACGAGGAGAACGGGGAGGCAGGAATCTTCTGCATCAGCAAATCGGACCTGCTGGCAGAGGCGGCCAATTATATCAGAGGGAACCGGCTGATTCTTGGAAGCATCAGCGCAGTGTTATTATTTGCAGGGTTGACGAACTATTTTAATGTTATGATCACAGGAATATTGTCCAGGAAAAGAGAACTGGAGGTTATGGAAAGTGTAGGCATGACCCGGCGGCAGGAGCGAAGGATGCTGGCGGCGGAGGGGCTGTATTATTGCCTGATTGTGGCAGTTCTGATGTTGACGGTGGGAAGCGGGATCTTGAAGCTGATTTGTATTTATATGGAGCAGAGGCTTTCCTATTATGTGTTCAGATATCCGGTGGGATGGGGGATTGTACTGGTTGCCGGATTGGCGGGGATCTGCCTGGTTATACCGGAGATGATGTTTCGAAGGAAAAAAGTGTTTGATAGTTAACTGCAGAACAATTGAATTAGTGATGGCTGCATGGTAAAATAGCTTTGTATAATTGAAAAGAGGTCAGAGGATAGTCTGGTGGTTTCCTTCGGAAATAAACGAAGGAGGACATGTAGCATGAATACACTCGAAGTGTTGACATTAGTGCTGGTAATTTTTGCAGCATTAACCTACATAGATAATCATCATGATAAAAAATAGCTATCCTCTACTGCAATAGAGGATAGCTGGTAACTATAAATTACTACAGATATCCGAAGCGAAATCATTAGACAAGCGTAAGTCTTTTGATTACTTCTAAGTAAATTATACATAGGGTACTTGAATTTTTCAAGTACCCTCATTAAATTTTGGAAGAAATTCTGTAAACGGGTGTAACAGTTCAGGCAGATCTGAACTAATACGCATCGAGCACATTGAAATTCGCCTGCGGGGAATGGTGATGTGCGCTAGCAGCGCAAGTTTAGAACGGACTGAAGCAGAGCGGGAACAGGATGCCTCTTTCGTTCGGTCTGTGCAATAAATGTTCAGACCTGTCTTGGCTTTTGGTTGAATTCCAGCTATTAGTCGGATATAATATAGGTAAACCTATTTGCAAATATAGGAGCAACTTGAAATAGAGGTGTGAATATGTCCGAGTAAGAAAAGATTATACACTTGCCGATTGTAAAAAAGGAATGGGGGATTATCTATACCATTGACAATAGAAAGCTGATTATCACAGTAATTGATGCTGGGAGTCGCGGGCAGATATACAAAGGATTGTGATATTCACATTAAAAGTTTAAATTAAATTTTAATGGGCAGATTTTTTATTTTGTAAAAGTCTGCCCATCTTCTGCAGTATATGCAAAAGAATATAGAAGGGAAAAAATCAACCGGGGAGAAGTGAACCATTCGACAGCAGGCGCCTAATAGCTGGCGGAATTACCTCTGCCCGCCGATAGGTCGTTTTAAGGCTGATAAAAAATTATACTTTTGAGGAGAATATATTATGGAAGAGAACAAAAGTTTAAAGATATCCGCTCAGATCAATGATGTTTTTACATATGCCTTACAGCAGAATGGGCTGGAACTTATCAGGAGTATCCGTATTAAAAATACAACGGACGCAGAGATAGGTAACCTGGTTATCAGGATACACACAGATATAGAACTGACAGAACCCTATCAGCAGGCAGTAGAGATTTTGCAGGCAGGGGAGGAACTGGAGATTCGCAATCTGAAAATTCTGATCAAGGGAGAATACCTGGCATCATTGACTGAACGCGTTTCCGGGATCCTTTATATCGGTATTTTTCAGGGCGAAGATGAACTGGTATCAGAGAACCGGGATATCATTGCATTGGCTTATGATGAATGGCCGGGGCTCAGATATTTCCCGGATTTACTGGCCACATTCGTTACCCCGAACCATCCCGTTGTGACAGGACTTTTGCAGTCGGCATCTAAGTGGCTTGATAAGTGGACGGGCCGTCCATCTTTGGAAGGGTACCAAAGTCATGATCCGAACCGTGTGAAAATGATGGCGGCAGCAGCGTATGCTGCTATTCAGGAGAAAAATATAACTTATGCGGTACCGCCGTCCAGTTTTGAAGAAGTAGGTCAGCGTGTTCGTCTCTGTGAAGCCGTTATGGAGCAGCATCTGGGCACTTGCCTGGATATGACACTGCTTTACGTCTCTTGTCTGGAGGCAATGGGCCTGCACCCAATCATGGTTCTGATGAAGGGGCATATCTTTGCCGGCGTCTGGCTTGTAGAGGAATCCTTTGCGGATCCAATTGTAGATGATCCGTCCCAATTGGAGAAGCGGATGGCAAATGGGATACATGAGCTGCTTGTTGTTGAGTGTACAGCCATGTGCGCAGGGAAGAGCAATCATTTTGATACGGCAATTCAGATGGCTGTATATGCAGTTGGCAGTTATCCGGATTTTGTTTTTGCGATTGATATAATGCGTGCCAGAAGGAGCGGAGTCAGACCACTGCCTATCCGCATAAAAACGGATAAGGGGTACGTAGTAGAACATACGGAAAGGGAAGAATCGGGTGTGACCAGTGCGCCAAGCAGCCTGGGGGATACATTTGAATATAGCAATGCAAGGACAATTGAGCGGGTTACAAAACAAAAACAGTGGGAGCGGAAGCTTTTGGACATGAGCCTGCGCAACATGCTTATCAATATGCGTCTTACCAAAGCAGTAGTGCCCTTATTATCTGCATCGGTGGGGGTTCTGGAGGATGCCTTGGCTGACGGCGAAGAGTTTCAAGTACTTCCCCGTCCATTGGAATGGGACCTGAACAATGTGGACACCTTTAGCGCGGAGACAACCAATGTATTAGGGCCTTATGCAGATTTAATCGCATTGGAAAGCCGGCACCGAAGGCTGCATTCTATTTATTCGGAAAAGGAATTAAATGGCTGCCTAACCAGGATGTACCGTTCTGCAAAGACGTCAATGGAAGAAAATGGAGCCAGTACGCTGTATCTGGCACTAGGTCTTTTGCGCTGGTTTGAGGGAAAAAAGAGTACAACTCCCCGATATGCACCCATTATTTTAATTCCGATAGAAATCACCAGAAAATCAGCAAGCAAAGGGTATGTACTCCGTATGAGAGACGAAGATGCCCAGATAAATATTACACTGCTGGAATTTTTAAAGCAGAACTTTGACCTTGTAATTAATGGCCTCAGTCCCGTCCCTGTGGATGAACACGGCCTGGACATTGATAAGATATTTGCAGCTGTACGGCATGGGATCATGGATGAAACGATGTGGGATGTGATTGAGTCCGGTTTTATTGGTAATTTTTCTTTTTCACAGTTTGTAATGTGGAATGATATTCATAACAAAACAGAGTTCCTGGAAAGAAATAAAGTAGTGCGCAGCCTGATAAACGGCGCTGTCGACTGGGACTGCACAATACCGGAAAGCGTAGATACAGATGAAGCTTATCTGCCGGTTACAGCCGATTCTTCGCAGCTTCGTGCGATCAACATGGCTGCCGGCGGCGTCAGTTTTGTACTCCATGGGCCTCCGGGGACGGGAAAATCCCAGACGATTACCGCCATGATAGCCAATGCGCTTACAAAGGGAAAGACCGTTCTATTCGTTGCAGAAAAAATGGCAGCACTGGAAGTGGTGCAGAAACGCCTGGCAGCCTTAGGTATAGGGGATTTCTGCCTTGAATTACATTCCCAGAAGGCGGCTAAAAAAAGTGTGCTGGGTCAGTTAAAGCGCGGACTCGAACTTCATGCGCAGGGCGTGCGGACTGATTATGATAAAAAAATTGAAGATATACGCAGAATGAGAATGGATCTGGATGCTTATGTGCAGGCGCTTCATAAGCGCAGGGGATTTGGAAACAGTTTGCGCGAACTAATCGATATTTATGAATACATTCCGGATCATGGAAAGGAAGTTTACTTTGAGGATGCTTTTGTGTCAGGATTAGCCCAGAGCAGCTTGGATAATCATAGACATATTTTGGAACGATTGGTTGCCGCAGGGCGGGCTGTCGGGCATCCTCACGGACACCCTTTAATGGCAGTGCAGCAAATCGAATACAGTCAGAGTTTAAAAATAGAACTAACCAGAATTGTGTCGGCATATAAAGATGCATTGATAAATTATAAAAATGCTGCTTCAGCCTTTGCGGGAGTAATGGGACAGGCAATCCCTGTCAGCCGATCCGGGATGGAACAAATAAGAAGTTGTGCAAAGAGCGTCCGGTATGTGGAAAATATCCCGTCATTTCTGTTAAATGCTGACTTAATTGAACGAGTATTTGAAGCGCCGGATGAATTTCTGCAGAGAAAATATGCTTTGAGTCAAAAGACAGCAGTTTTCATGGGGAAATGGAATGAAAACTTCCTGAGGATGGATATGGAAAGTTTTCGCAGACGATTTGAAGAGGCCAATAAAAAATTCTTTGGCAAAGGGAAAGCACTTGCAGCTTTGACAGCGGAGCTCCAGGCATATGCAGACTTCCGGGTAGAGACTGATAAGATACCGGCACTGCTTACGGATGTCTCATTCTATCAACAGGAAGTAAAGGAAGTGGCAGAGTTAGAAAAAAATCTGCCTTCAGATTGGGGCGGGGTTGCACTAGAATTCGGTACACCTGCAGAATTCAGGAAGTATCAGGAAGAGATAACAGCGCAGATTGCAGCAATATCACCGTTTATGGAACAAATCCGGCAGCTTAAAGATTGTGACCAGTTAAATAACTGTCTAAAAAAGGCCGGAGAGGTAATTGCAAATTTCGATATACTTTTCAGGACAGAGACAGCAGCAAGAGAACTGCTCTTGCTGACATTTGATGAAACGGAAGAGGATTGGCCGGACAGCAGAATCGAACTTTGTAATAAACTGCTGGATAATGCCTCATCTATTAAAGACTGGATTATTTACCTTCAATCATCAGAAGAATGCAGACAGGCCGGGCTGTCTTCTATTTGTGACGCCTATGAGGAGGGCCTTGCTCATGAGGCAGTGCTGGATGTATACTTACGATCCATCTATAAGGCGATTGCCCTGTTGCTAATCCAGAAGGAACCGGTTCTAAACGGTTTTACAGGAACCGGATTCAATGAAAGAATTCTACAGTTTAAAAAGCTGGATCAGGAATTCATGGAATTGACAAAGGAAGAAATGTTTTATAGGCTGATCCATCAGCTGCCGGATGGCTATGAGTCAGTGGAGATGAGCAGGGAGCTGAATATACTCAGACGTGCAATCAGCAGTAATGGCAGAGGGCTTTCCATACGCGCATTATTTGAACAAATACCCCAAGCGTTAAGCCGGCTTTGTCCGTGTATGCTTATGAGTCCGATTTCTGTTGCCCAGTATTTAGCAGCAGACGGGAAGTTGTTTGATATTGTTGTATTTGATGAAGCTTCCCAGCTGCCCACTTGTAAAGCAGTTGGCGTTATGGCGCGTGGAGAAAATGTTGTAGTCGTAGGGGATCCGAATCAAATGCCGCCAACCAGCTTCTTTGCAGGAAGCACGGTGGACGAAGACAATTTGGATATCGAGGATCTTGACAGTATTCTGGATGACTGCCTTGCCCTCGGAATGCCGCAGGCCTATCTGAAATGGCATTATCGCAGCAAACATGAGAGCTTGATTACATTTAGCAATCAGGAGTTTTATGAAAACCATATGCTGACTTTCCCGTCCGTAAATGATCGGGAGCAAAGAGTAAGTATGAAGAAGGTGGATGGCTTCTTTGATCGGGGAAAGAGCCGTGTAAATGAAGCAGAGGCCCGCGCAATCGTAAAGGAAATCAAACGCCGTTATGAGAACTCTGCTTTACGTGAATTGACGATAGGGGTTGTTACCTTTAATATAAATCAACAGACACTGATCGAGGATCTTTTGCAGGAGGAATTTCGCAAAGATGATAAATTCGACATATGGGCAAGCCAGGGGGATGAACCGCTTTTTGTTAAGAACCTGGAAAATGTTCAGGGGGATGAAAGGGACATTATTTTGTTTTCTGTATCCTTTGGCCCGGATGCAGAAGGAAAGCTAACGATGAATTTCGGACCGCTGAACAAAGAAGGCGGCTGGAAGCGCCTGAATGTTGCTGTATCGAGGGCAAGATGTGAAATGGTTGTATTCACTACACTGACCTCTGACATGATAGACTTAAAGCGTACAAAATCAAAAGGGGTAGAGGCCTTAAAGAATTTTTTGGAGTTTGCGGAAAAGGGCAGGATGCAGATAAAGAATACGGGCAGCCAGACACGGAAAAAACAGGGGATCAGGGAGCGTATTTGCCAGAAGCTTAACGAGGCGGGATACCAGTGCCAGACAGATGTTGGCCGTTCCGATTTTAAGGTGGATATTGCAGTTGTAAATCCTTATAATAATGAGGAATACTTAATCGGCATCATGCTAGACGGGGACTCCTATCGGCAATCAGCCAACACGAAGGATCGCGAAGTGGCCCAGATAAATGTTTTAAAGGGGCTGGGCTGGGAACTTTATCGTATCTGGACGATGGACTGGTGGGAGAATCGAGAAAAAGAAATTTCAAGACTTTTGAATTTTCTCGAGAAGAGAAAGCAGGAGGAATCTGAGGCAGCCATTAAGAAAAGGGCTGTCCAGGCAGAAATGCTGAATGCTCTGGAAGGGGGAAATGATGCAAACGTGGCAGACGCCAAAGCGGAGTCAACAGAGGAGGTTCTGCAGGGAGAGACTGTCAAACAGGAAGATAAAGAACATGCAGGAAGTGTTCTGTCTGAGGTGAACACTGTTCCTGGTGACAATGTGAAAGAGAGTGAGATCGAACCTCCTGTATTTTCAGCGGAAGTAAAGTTTGTTCAAAATGATTTAATGGCCGACGAACCTTCACAGATGATTGCAGTAAAAGCAGAAGAAAAGACGGAATCTTTCGACAGTATACATTCAGAAAGATATGAATGCATAGAATATGAGTCCGCGAATGTAGCGATCACACCAATTACCACAGCGGCATATGCTGCGAAGGATTCTATGAAACTTATTGAGGAGAAAATGAACGATATTCTGGACAAAGAGGCGCCAATTTCTTATGAGCGTCTGCTCAAAAAGACGCTTCGGGGATTTGAGATTGGCAGAGCGAGTGCACAGACAATCGAAGCCACCGATAAAGTAATAAAAAAAATGTCCTTAAAGGCAAACAGACAAAACGGCATGAAATTCTATTGGAAAGAGGGACAGAATCCGGAGTCATATAATCTCTATCGTATAGATGTGAATGCGGATGATAAACGCACGCCGGCCGACATCTGCCAACAGGAATTGAAGAATGCTGTTTGTAAGACATTACAGGAGAAGGGGGCACTGGCGAAAGACGACCTGATCCGTGATACAATCAGGACGATGGGATATGCACGAAGCGGGGCGGCACTAATAGAGGCGGTAGACAGAGGTCTTAAATTCGGCCGGAAGACAGGCGAAATCGTGCAGACAGAGGAAAAGAAATTCGTGTTATCGGAGGAATAAAAGAATTCGGGAGTTAGTGACGCGCTTTAGTCGCGGTACGGATGGGGACGCTCCATGAAGGGATAGCCGAAAGCCTCCCCGTCCGTCGACAAGGCTGATCCTTGTGCGAAGCCTTTGCCTGGACGCAGGAGTCGTATCACGGAGAAATCCCAGCCGCGGTGATGGCGGCCTACCAGGAGAACCTTCTGCATAAGCTGCTGGGGCATTTGACTACAGCGGGGATGTGGTATTCTTTAAGTAATTGAATTCAATGATTGACAATTGAAGTGAAATCATCAATAATAGTGTTAGCTGTATTACAGCATACAAGAATCAAATGCATTCAATTAAAATCCCGACCCAATCTGGATTTATTATATGCATGACGAATAAAAAATTATGGAATATGGGAGGTAGCAGGATGGGGATTAAGCCGATAAAAAGGGTTAATGTAGGTGAACAAGTATTATTACAGCTAAAGAAGATGCTGATTGATGGAGAGTGGGCGCCTGGAAGCAAAATTCCATCAGAAAATGAATTGGCGGAGCTGTTTGAAGTAAGCAGGATTACTGTACGGCAAGCTTTGCAGAAGCTGAATGCGCTGGGATTGATCGAAACAAGGCTTGGGGATGGTTCATATGTCAGGAATCTTGATATCGGAGATAGCATGAATGCTTTGATACCTGTTATGTATTTAGGAGACCAGTCAGATGCGCAGGTGTTTGAATTCAGGCAGATCATTGAAACAGGCTGCACAAAGCTGGCTGTGAACCGTGCAACGAAAAAAGATATCGAAGAACTAAAGATTATTTTAGCAGAAATGGTGAGCTGCAAAGATAATTCTGATATCAAAGGTTTTAGCAAGGCAGATTTAAAATTTCATTTTAAGATCGCCCAAATTACCAGAAATGCTCTTTTCATAAAAACAAATAGTATTTTGCAGGATGTTTTGGAGCAGTCAATGGATACTGTAATTGATAAAATGGGATTTGAGAACGGTATTTATTATCATCAGCAGATTATAAGAGCATTTGAAAACCGTAATGAGGAAGAGGCGGTAAAAATGATGAATGCACACATTGAAAAGAATTATGAATATTTCAATTGAAAGAGAAACCGAATACTAACAAAAATGGATTGTGCAATATGCCAAAAAATAGATTTGATAAAATAAATATATTGAAAAAAATGATAGTGTATGTTATATTTTACTCATACCTGTAATACAAGTATCAGCTAACAACAATCAAATAACAGATTGGTGTTCTGGAGCTATCGGTTCAAACGTTTGGCAGACTTATTGGTGAGAGTTTCACGGAAGGGAGGAGATGCTTTTAGAGAAGGGAGAGATGTTTACAGAGACATGCAGATGATCTGAGTAAAGGTAACAGTTCGGGATAGCCGGAACTGTTGCGAGTTAGGGCACTTTTTAAAGGAAAAGGAGGAGAATATAATGAAAAAAAGAATGAGACGTATTGTAGCTTGTCTTCTGTCAGTCTCCGTATTAGTCGGGCTGTGCGCATGCGGAAGCGGAAAAAAAGAGGAAAAAGCGCAGGGAGATATTGCGGATGCAGGATATGACATTGATGCAATGGAAGTAGAAGAAACAACTGTAAAATTATATCATCGTATCAATGCTGACGGCGGAGATGCGGAGAGTGAGTATTTTATTGATAAGGTGAATGAGTGGAATGAATCCGATAATGGCATTACAATCGAACCGATTTTTATTATGAAAGAAAATGACTACCTCGACAGGCTTTCAACAGATCTTGCATCAGGAGACGCACCAGACATCTTTATGCAGTATGGTGGAACCAACTGCCTGGACTATGTAGAATCTGACATTGTATTAAACCTTGAACCATATTTTGAAGCTGATCCGGATTGGTACAATGGGATTGTAAAAGCAAATTGGAATATGGTCGATTATGGAAGATATGGGCATGAAGGTCTTTACGGTGCGCCATGGTCAGCATTTGAACTTCTTTTATACTATAACGAGGAATATTTAGAGAAATGTAATCTGGAAGTCCCCAAGAGCTGGGAGGAACTTGTAAACTGCTGTGAAGTGCTGAAGAACAATGGTTATCAGCCTTTTATGGTAGGAGAATCTGATAATTACCGGTATGGGCATCTCTTGAGTGCGATGGCGGTAAAGTCATATGGACCAGATTTTGAAAATGAGCTGGCAGAAAGAAAGTTTACATATGAAAGTCCTGAAATCGTCAGTCTGATTCAGGAGATTAAAAATATGCAGGACAAAGGATACTTTGGAGAAAATGTTTTAAGTGTTGACGTAAATGCAGAACGTTCTTATTTTGGCGCAGGTGACTGTGCATTCATGATCGACTTATCCAGGGGCGGGGCATTGCTGTCTGATTCCGAGTGCTTTAAAAAGCAGACAATCCATGCGACTAAGATACCATACTTTGATGCTCAATATGAAACGGCCAATATGGGAGGCGCTTCTCAGAACTATTTTATCTGTACAATGAATAAATCAGTAAACCAGATTAAAGCTTCCTTAAAAGTGGTGAAATGGCTGACAAGCCAGGAGTTTGTTGATGGTTTGGTAAAAGAGTATGCGAATACATATTCCGTAATTCCATCAGAAGGCATTATTGATAATTACATGTTTGAGGAGTGTAATGAGCTGATGTCCCAAACAGAGGCCTATGTTGCGGAACTGGCGCAGGCGAGTACGAATACGGCGGAACTCACAGTTGTAAGAAATGCCCTCCAGCTATTGGGAAGCGGTTCATCAGCCGAAGAGGTAAGCAAAGAGATTATGGATAACCTGGCAAATTACGAATAAGAAGAGAAAGGGCCTCCATGAAAAGTGTGGCTGCATGGCAGAAATGGAGGTCCTCTTTATAAAGAATTTGAATTGTGATATCCATTCCGGCTTCATTGGCTGAATGTATTCATATGAGGAGGAAAAGTATGAAAAGAAAGGACTACTGGATTGCTGCTGTGTTTTTACTTCCGGCAATTTCGCTTCTTGTTATATTTGTAATATATCCTATTATCAGTAATGCCATATTATCATTTCAGTCCTGGAATGGGATATTTAGTGTTAAAAAGTCTTATGTTGGTATAGAAAACTACAGATTCATATTTTCGGATAAAACGTTTTGGCGTTCACTGGGAAACGCAGGGATATTTCTTATAGTGGGCTTCTTTATACAGATGCCGCTATCATATGGCCTGGCTCTTCTGGTAACATCCAAGATCAGGGGAAAAAACCTTTTCAGAACCGTCTATTATCTTCCGGTAATTCTGGGGACTACGATCGTTGCTGTTATGTGGAAGAATCTTATTAACCCAAACTATGGGGCTATTATGGAGATTATTCGTAACCTGGGCCTGCAGTCTATGGATTTTGACTGGCTGAACACCCCGGGGCTAAATGTATGGATTGTCGCGTTAGTAAACTGCTGGAAGTCGGCTGCCTATAATATGCTGATTTTCTGTTCCGGCCTGGTGACAATTCCGGAAGCATTGAATGAGGCGGCAGTTATAGACGGCTGCTCGGCATGGCAGAGAATCCGCTATATAACGCTTCCTTTATGTAAAAATTCTTTTAAGGTCTATTCAATCTTATGTATTACAGGCTGTATCAAGCAATTTGATATGATTTGGGCTATGACAGGCGGAGGTCCGAATGCGGCCAGTTCCACCCCTGGAATCCTGCTGTATTTAAATGCCTATTCCTTTAAGCTGATGGGGCGCAGTGCAGCGATCGCAATGATACTCTTGATACTGGGAGTCGTTTTAAGTATCTGCTGCAACAAGATATTTAAGCAGGAAGAATATTGAAAGGGGGTATAAGGGTGAAAAGAAGAAGTTGGAAAAAACTGATATTATATGCAATAGCCGGAGTCTGGCTTCTTGCGACAATTATTCCATTACTGTATGTATTTATTTCGTCATTTAAGACAAATGATGAGATGTACCGAAGCGCATTGAATCTGCCGACACACTGGAAAATAGAAAATTATGTGGTGGCGAATGAGTTGGGACATTCCTTCCGTTCCATTGGGAATTCACTGCTTGTGGCATTGTCAACAACAGTAATAGAAGTAATCGTAGCAATGATGGCGGCCTATGCGATTTCAAGGAAAAGACATATTTTCTTTGCGAGACATGCTTACATGCTATTTGTGGTAGGAGTCATGGTACCGATCCATTCAACATTGATTCCGATATCATCTATGGCGGCAAGCTGGGGGCTGAAAAATAATTTTGCTTACCTTGTTTTAGTTTATGTATGCTTTAACCTTGCACAGGGAATTTTTCTGTTCACCGGATTTCTGGACTCTGTCAGCAGAGAGATTGATGAGGCAGCTATCATAGATGGGTGCAGTGATTTTCGGTTATTACGCTCTGTTTTACTGCCAATATGTAAGCCGATCATTGCTACAGAAGCGATTTTCTCTTTTATCTATGCATACGGCGAACTTGTTTTCTCACTTACGCTGATTTCTGATCCGGCCAAGTATACAGTTCCAAGGGCGATGCTGTCCTTTTGGGGAGAATTCTCGGCGCAGATGGGACCGCAGTACGCTTTTATTATTTTATCGGTTATTCCAGTCATTATTATATATGTATTATTCCATAATCAAATCCAGAGCGGCGTCATGTCCGGCGCAGTTAAAGGGTAGAAGGAGGAAAGGAAAATGACAAGAGATCATTGGTTTAAGGACGCTAAATACGGATTATTTATTCATTGGGGAATTTATTCCATGCTTGGAGGCGTCTATAAAGGGGAAAAGATTCCGTATGGGGCAGAATGGATTATGAAAAATGCGGAAATTCCTCTTCAGGAATATCGGAAGCTGGCAGAAACTTTTACCCCTGTGGATTTTGACGCAGAGGATATTGTACGAAAAGCAAAAAAGTGGGGGATGAAGTATATTGTATTTACAGCAAAGCACCACGACGGATTTGCAATGTACCATTCAGAAGTTTCTGATTATAACATTATGAACACGCCGTTTCGACGGGATCCATTGAAAGAGCTGGCAGAAGAATGCCGAAAACAGGGAATGATACTAGGCATTTACTACTCTCAGATGCAGGACTGGGAAGATGAAAATGGATGGGGGAACGAATGGGATTTCAAGCCGGATAAAGAGAAGGATTTTGAAAAATATTTCTATAATAAAGTAAAACCACAGGTGAAAGAGCTGCTTACGAATTATGGAGAGGTAGGAATTATGTGGTTTGATACTCCATATGTGATGCCGGTTCATCTATGTGAGGAACTGAGGGCGTATACAAAGAGCCTGCAGCCAGACTGCCTGGTTAACGGGCGGATAGGGTATAAACTGGGCGACTACAGACAGATGTCGGATAATGAAATCCCGGTTCTTTCTTTCCCGGGTGACTGGGAGACTCCAATGACCCTGAATGATACATGGGGGTACTCCAGGGTAGATCATAACTGGAAGAGCGCTTCAGATGTGCTGTATAAATTGGTAGACGTAGTAGGAAAAGGCGGGAACCTGTTATTAAATATCGGGCCGGACGAGAAGGGGAAGGTTCCGGAAGGCAGTTGTAAAGTACTGGATGAAGCAGGCCGGTGGCTTGACCTCAATGGCGAAAGTATCTATAAGTGCAATTTAAATATGGACTTTCAGTATGAAATAAGCTGGGGGAGAGTAACCGGCAATGACAGCAAGATGTTTTTACATGTATTTAAATACCCCGAATTTCCGTATGAAATTCTTATTACCGGCTTAAAAACAAAGATAAAGAAAGTAATGATCTTAGACAATCGTGAAGAGCTGCAGTTTTTCCAAAGCTATGAGCCGGCGAGGGACGAATACAGATTCAGGGTTCTTTTGCCCAAGAATGGGAAGCTGGATAAGGATCTTGTTCTCTGTGCGGAATATGAGGGGGAGATTGAAATACAAAAATTAGAATAACGGTAACTTTTCAATAAAGGGCTGTACAGTCCGTACAAAAAATGTAAGATACGAAAGTATTGATGATCTTTAAAAGGGGGTTTGAAAATGAAATACAGTGAAGAGCTGATTAGCAGGCTTACTGAACAAGCAAAAGTATTAAGGCGTGATGTAATTATCAGTATGGGAATCGGGGTTGCGGGGCATATCGGAGGCTCCAATTCATCAGCAGATATTGTGGCGGCACTTTATTTTTATAAGATGCATTATGACAGCAGGAATCCGAAAATGAAGGATAGGGACAGATTCTTGCTTAGCAAAGGACATGTGGCTATTCTGCAGTATGCGGCTTTGGCTGAAGCGGGATTTTTCCCGGTGGAAGATCTAAAGAATACGAAAGAGATCGGTTCTTATCTGCAGGGGCATCCGGATGTCAGAAAGACACCCGGAATAGAGGCCGGAACCGGCTCGCTCGGGCAGGGGCTGTCGATTGGGCTTGGAATGGCCCTTGGGCTGAAAGCAGACAGCATAGACCGGAATGTATACGTACTGATTGGGGATGGTGAACTGGCAGAAGGGCAGATATGGGAAGCTGCAATGGCAGCAGGCTTTTATAAAGCGGATAATCTGATTGCGATTGTAGATAAGAACAACCTGCAGGCAAACGGCATCGTAAGAGAACGCATGGACTCCAATCCTCTGCCGGATAAATGGAAAAGCTTCGGCTGGAATGTACTGGAGATTGATGGCCATAATATGGTGGAAATTCTTACTGCCCTGGATGAAGCCGATCTGGAACGAGAACGGCCTACGGTGATCATTGCCAATACAGTTAAGGGAAAAGGCATCAGTTTTGCAGAAAATGTTGTTGGTTACCATAATGGAATGCTGACAGCTGAGACTTACGGGCAGGCATTAGAAGAACTGGCATAGAGGAGGATGGCTATGAGCTGTAAAAATCAAAGGATTGCTTATGGAGAAGCGTTAGTGGAGCTTGGAAGAGAGAATAAGAACATTGTAGTGCTGGATGCAGATTTGGGCGGGTCCACAATGGGAAAGATGTTTGAAAAAGAATTTCCGGACAGGCATTATGAGATGGGCATTGCGGAGGCTAACATGACATCGGTTGCAGCAGGATTAGCACAGACAGGGAAGATACCATTTACCAATTCTTTCGCTGTGTTTGCTGCAGGGCGGGCATTTGACCAGATCCGCCAGACCATTGCCATTGGGAATCTGAATGTTAAAATCTGTGGTTCCTCTTCGGGACTCTCCGATTTTGGCGACGGAGCGACTCATCAGGCGGTTGAGGATCTTGCAATTATGAGGGCGATTCCGAATATGACCGTCATCTCACCGGCAGATGCCAATGAGACAAAATCTGCCGTAAAGGCAGTTACTGAAATGGAAGGCCCATGTTATATCAGACTGAATCGAAATGACTACGAAAATGTAACGGAAGAGGGCGTGGAGTTTAAAATTGGCGAGCCCACAGTTTTAAAAGAGGGAACCCAGGTGGTGGTTTTTGCTACCGGATATATGGTTGGGCTTGCAATGCAGGCGGCAAGGGAACTTGAGGATCGTATCTCTGTGAAGGTGGTCAATGTCAGTACCATAAAGCCTATGGATGCCAATGCAGTGATTCAGATTACAAAAGGCTGCAAAGGCGTAGTTACGGCAGAAGAACACAGCATCGTCGGCGGACTGGGGAGTGCCATTGCCGAGGTACTAAAAAAAGAATGCATCCCAATAGAATTTGTAGGAATAGAAGACACTTTTGGATGCAGCGCGCATAATTACCAGGACGTACTTGCATATCATGGGCTTACAAAAGAGCATATTATAACAGTGGTTGAGGAGATGGATATACAGGCAGCAGGGTAGATGCATACAAAAATATGGTTCAATGAGGATGGAGCGAAAGGAGTCTAACATGAAAATAGGATTTATCGGGCTGGGTATCATGGGAAAACCAATGGCCGCAAACTTATTAAAAGCAGGACATACAGTTGTTGTCTACGATGTAATAAAAGAAAACATGGAACAGATGGTAAAGTATGGGGCAATAAAAGGCGAGTCTGCGAAGGCGATTGCCGGGGAGTGTAAGATGATGATTACCGTTTTGCCAAATTCGCCTCATGTGAAAACGGTCGTTATGGGGAAAGACGGAATTCTCGAAGGCGCTTCGGCCGGAAGCATTTTAGTGGATATGAGTTCTATTGCACCCTTAGCTTCCCAGGAGATTTATGCCGCATGTGCAGAAAAGAGGGTTGAAATGTTGGACGCCCCTGTGTCCGGAGGTGAGCCAAAGGCGGTAGATGGAACATTGTCAATCATGGCAGGCGGCAAGAAAGAAGTATTTGAACAAGTATATGATATACTGATGACGATGGGAAATAGTGCAGTATACTGCGGGGAGATTGGCGCGGGGAATACAACAAAGCTTGCAAATCAGATTATCGTTGCATTAAACATCGCGGCTGTTTCCGAGGCCTTTATGCTTAGCACAAAAGCGGGTGTTGATCCGGAAAAAGTGTTTGATGCAATCAAAGGCGGCCTGGCTGGTTCTACGGTCATGAACGCGAAAATCCCAATGATTATGGAGCGGAATTTTAAGCCGGGTTTTAAAATCGATTTACATATTAAGGATTTGAACAATGCCTTGGATACAGGCCATGAAATCGGAGTTCCGCTTCCCTTAACAGCCAGTGTGATGGAAATGCTTCAGAAGCTTCATGCCGATGGGCATGGACAGGAGGATCACTGCGCCATAGCAAAATATTATGAAAAGACAGCGGATGTATGTGTTAAGGCCAAGGGAGGCATTCAAGAATGAACGTAGGGAAAAATCTGGAGAAGATGTATTCATTAGAAGATAAAGTAGTAGTTTTTACCGGGGCAGCTGGCGGAATCGGCAGCGCCATTGCATTGGGCATGGCATGTGCCGGCGCCCGGATTGCTCTTTGCGATATAAATGAAAACCTGCTTTCAGATATTCAAAATAGAATAACAGAAGCGGGCGGTAAGGCATCAAGCTATTTGCTGGATGTAACAAATAAGGACTGTGTAACAGAATGCATCGATAAGATCGGCAAGGCTTATGGTCAGATTGATGTGCTGGTAAACTGCGCGGGGATCAATAAACGGGAAGGGTTTATGGATGTCAGGGAAGAGACGTATGACAGGATCATGGATATTAACCTGAAGGGTGTTTTTTTGGTGACCCAGGCAGTGGCTCCATTTATGAAAAATCAAAGAAAAGGCAGTATCATTAATATTGGTTCCCATAATACGGGAAGTATCCTTGGCGGCTGTTCTGTATATGGCGCTACAAAGTGCGGTGTTCTGTCCTTAACGCGGTCTATGGCTGTAGAATGGGCCAAATACAATATTCGGGCTAATTGTGTAAGTCCCGGACATATTCAGACTGCGTTGACAGTGCCTACCTGGGAGCATCCGGAACGCTCCAGGTATTTGCTGGAAAGGATTGCCTTAGACCGGCCGGGATATCCTGAAGATATTACAGGTGTGTGTATCATGCTGGCATCGGATGCATCTTCTTACATTACAGGGACAGAAATTCGGGTTGACGGAGGGTGTATCGCCGGAGGACAGCCCTGGGACTATGATACGGAGTTTTAGTTGTGGCCATGGAATTCCCCGCAATCCGGACAGGGCAGCGGAGAACATAAAAATAGAGGAAGCGGGTTTCGCTTCCTCTATTTCTATCTTATTTAAATGTTTTTATCCGGCAGAGTTATACACTCACTATGCTCTCAATCTGTCGATCAGCACTTCTTTTCCATAGCCAAATGCGCCTTCCATCTGGCAGACATTTGCTGCAAATTCTGCAGCCTTTACAATGCTGCCGGTAAGGGCCTCTTCCCGATCTGCGCCGTGCTTTACTGCATCCAGATATCCAACCATGAATGTCGTTAGTAAGGAGTCCCCTGCGCCCATTGTATCCACAACCTTTTTAAGGGGCGCCGCTTTCTGCGTATAGAACTTCCCGTCTGAATAAAGCATACAGCCCTGCGCTCCCCGGGATGCGCATACGATTTCCGGCCCAAGTGCCGCTACTTTTTTCAAATGCTGCCGAACCTCTTCATCCGTTCCGTCAAATGAACAGAAGGCATAGGTTACGAGGGGGGCGTTTTTTTCATAATACTCATCAGTTGAATCATCCGAGAAATCAAACGATAGCGGAATACCGGCCTCCTTAATCTTAGATAGCTGGCTTTCCATGTAACAGTAGTTTCCACAGTGAACCAAATCAAACTGTGCCAGATATTCCAAATCAAACTCGTCCAATTCGTAGATGTGCCTGCTTCTTACGCCGCCTTCGTTATAATCCAGAAACACCCGGTCGCCATCTTCCAATTTGCAGCGGGAATACCCGTTTTCACCGTGAATCTTTTTGCATTTGACCAGTTCGATCTCTTCCGTGCGCAAAGCGGAAATCACATGATCCGCATTCAGATCATCGCCGAAATATCCCATGTATGCGCTTCTGCGGGCGCCGAACATTTTTGAGTATACTGCAAAATTCACACAGTTTCCTCCGGGATATTGTGTGTTCGTGTGCGTATAGATATCTACCACATTATCTCCAAATCCTACTACGCTAACATCGTATTTCATGATTTTAACCTCCAATTCTGTGCAGAGGGGTCTGACCCCTTTGCCATTAAAACGGGCATCCCGGAATCATTGGATGATCTCCGGGACAAGCCGTGTTATTTAATATTCCACTACCCCCATATATCTTCTCATATCCAGAGGATGTCCGGTTTTATTTTGAATTGCTGTTCTGTACAATACACTCATCTCATAGAACAAAGGAGGATTGAAGTAGTCCACGCATTCAGGGGCAATCCCTTCAAGTCCGCACTCCGCCGCATCGATAATTTCATATTTCTTTGCATATTTATCCAGAAATGCCTTGGCTCTCAGATCAATTTCCCGGGTTTTGCCGACAGACATCATCAAAATATATAAGTGGTCTTCATCTGTAACCTCAAACGGGCCATGGAAATATTCCGCCGAATTCAGGTAGCAGCAGTCCATCCACTGCATTTCCTGCAGCGAGCAGATAGCAAAACCGTAAGACTGTGCATATGCAGCTCCCGAGGACATGATATATAGAAACGGCGCCTGATAATAGTGTTCAGCAAAATTCCATGCTTTGTTCTGATATTTCTTTGTGGCATCCCTGATGATCCGGTCACACTTAATAATACCGTCTTTCATAGCCTCATACAGCTTATAGTCCGGTTCCTGGCGGTGGATCAATTCATTTAAAACCGCATAGGTTATACACATAGGTTTATCCTTCTGCAATGTCTCGTCGATCCATTTATATACAATTGCATGGTATTTGCTGTCTGCGCATTTACTATCGGCGTCATGCGTATAAGTAATGACAAATGCCCCTGCATCGGCGGCCGCATCGGCGGCTTCCACAGTTTCCGGCGTATTTCCTCCGTGTGAGCAGATAAAGACTAACGAGTGGCTGCCCAGACGCTTAGGCGGTGTCAGAACAAATTCTTTGCTTGGAATCCACTCCCCAACCATGGTAACGGATTCTTTATTTACAAAATAATTACTGGAGTATAAATCAATAAGAGAGCCTCCGCATGCGACAAAATAGACCTCTGTAATTCTGCCGTTTTTATTCTGGATCTCATCAACCATCTTACCTGCATCAAAATCTTCTATAAACATTATACAAAATCTCCTTTTATATGAACATTATTTTCCTGTAACACTCATTTTTTTGATTCTTAATTTCATCAGCATAGCCATAATGATTCCGATTACAGCGGTAACCATTAAAAAGCCGAAAATCATTTTGTAAGCCCCATTTCCGTATGTATCCATCCATCTTCCGAAGATTGGAAAATAGAAGAAGTCAGGAGCATAGCCAAGCACGGAACCAATGCCGATTACGGTGCCGGTGTATGCCGCTTTAAACTTACATTCTTTTAAACCGGACCAGATGACGCCGTACAGCATCATCGCCACTGCTGCGGGAAGCAGAGAGACAAAAGTTGCTGCGCCGGAACTTACTGTACCCGGCATGATCATAACGCCTGCATAGATAATAATCATGGCTGTAAATGCAGTGACATACCATTTGTTTGCAGACTTAAAAATTTTGTCAATGACATATCCGCCGAGAGGACAAAGCAGATTCATTAAATTACTCCGTACAATGCTGATTAAGGATGAATTTACTAAAGGTACTCCCAGGACATCTGTCAGGTATGGGGAGAAATAAGACAAGCTCGTATACAAACCATAAGCACAGAGTACCATGATCGAAAACATCCAGGTCATAGGATTCTTTAATACCACCCCAATATGCTTAATCTGGAATGTGTCATCCGGATTATCAGATTTTACCTCTTTCTCCTTGAAGAAGACCAATAGTAAAAAGAATGCGATCAGGGTTCCCACTGCCATAACCCACATTGCAATAACAAATGCTTTTGTCTCATCACTGCCGAATCCGCTCGCCCAAAGGCAAATCGCATTCAAAATTGCGGAAATGATACCCGATGACGCATAGTAGATCCCATAGCAGGTTCCCTGGTTTTCTTCTGTGCCAATCATACCGACCCCCTTTGTGATTGCACACCAGAATACAAAATTGGTTGTCAATCCGGCAAAGAACCAAATGACACAAGCAATTTTAAAGTCCATTGTAAGCGCATAAATGATGATCAGCACAAAAGACCCTAATATTGAGAGCAGCATTGCTTTTTTCACTGAAATTTTATCTGCCAGGATTCCCCCCGGAATCATTGCAGCCATCATTGCAAAGGAATATGCGGACATCAGAACTCCTGACTGTTCATTTGTAATTCCCATTGCCGCAATCTGCTGATCATAAAATACATATCTTACATAGGGGAAACAGTACATGATTGCGTTAACAAATCCAAAAATAAATAACATTAATAGTGTTCGAGCACCTAACTTTCCTTTTTTTGATTCTGACATAATGAACCTCCCTTTTTTGTTCTCATTCCTTATTTTTCAGCTCTGCTGATCTGCCCGCAGGGCATGCATGATGGGGTACCCTTTGGGTATATACTGTTTTTCCATTTACTATGGTTTCCTTTACCTGGACATTCAGCATCTCGTCCATCGGAACTGTAAACAGATCACGATCAAAAATCACGATGTCTGCCTTTTTCCCGGTCTCTAATGTGCCAAGCTCATCCTCTCTTTCCATGGCAAACTGACTGTTCACAGTCCAGGCGTCGAGCATCTCTGAAATAGTCAGGCCATTCTGGGGATTGATCTGTTTTTGCTTATCACTGCCGAAATTAGCACATCCGTAAAATATAGATTCCGGTATGCTGGGAATCAGTAATGGCAGATCCGTTGCACCGCACAACCGTACTCCATGGTCTGCCAGAGAACGGTAGTTTAAATACCGTTCCTGACGGGCGCCTATCACATCCCGATAGGCATTGACATAGCCGTCATAAGTATCAAGCGCATATACCTGCGCATAGATCTCACCGAATGCCCCCATTTTGGCCATTCGTTTTTCATCCTCCGGTTCAGTCAATTCCAGATCTGTAATGCCGTGCCGGTTTTTGAGGCGTCCATTGATATGCTCACACTGGTCGTAAATGTTTAAGATCTCGTGGAATGCACCGTCCCCTTCGGAATGGAGCGTAAAGCGCAGGCCGTTTTTATCGGCCAGAAGCACCTCTTTTTCCAGCTGCTTATAGTCAATGTCCTTGTTACATACGCTGTCTGTCCCTTCGTACGGCTGACGAAGATGGCCTTCCATTTTTAATATCAATCCATCAGTCATCTGGTTAAAACCCGAAAACCTTACATAATCCCCTTGGAATGTTTCCTTCATTTTCAGGCCGAATTTAATATCAGCGGGCTTTCCGACGGGCTGGGACATGAAGGAGATTCTCAGTGTCAGTCTCTCATTCTTCTCCAGTTCCTTTAAAACGTCTGTGAAACCATAGAAATCGTCAAACCCCATTTCTTTTACAGATGTAACTCCGCGGCTGTTAAGCAGCTTCATATAATCTTCGAGCTGCCGGTCGATAAACTGTCTGTCATTCAGATAGAGCCCCATGATCCTGTAAAGAGCCTCTGCATGGCAGTGTTCCGGGTCAAAACCGAAAGCCTGTCTTGCCCTTTGGTTCATTGCACAAGTTCCGTGGCCTGGCGCAAAGAGAACAATCGGGGTGTCCTGTCCGATCTCCTCCAATATGGTATCGACACTGCTGTTGTGAAGAAAACAGCTCTCCAGATGGTTGCCGAACAGGGCCCCTTTCCCGGCTGCAGTTTCCATATGATATTCCAGGCAGTCTCTCAGCTCTTTCAGTGTTTTGCAGTGGGAGAGATTTACACCAAGACTGTCGATGACGTATCCGGTAAAGAATGTATGCGTGTCCCCGAATCCGGCACAGATCGTGCCGTCTTTACAGTCTTGTACCTTCAGCCCCCCGGCGGTATAAGCGTCGGGCAGCTTTCCTTTTCCTACTTCACTTATGCGGCCATCCTTTAATACAATATAGCCCTGGTATGGTTCTTTTGAAACAGAATCATATATGCTTGATGAAACCAGAATTCTATCACATGCCATATCCATTTACTCACCTTCCTTTCATAAATTCATCATATCATTATATTACGATATAATCAATAGAGGATCTGTAATGAAATGAAATTTGTCATCATGAACAAGGAATTGCTTGTTTAAAAATAATTTTTTGTCACTTACTCACATTTTTTGTTATAATGTATACCATATTCGTATTGTAATGTTATAATGAATATGATAAAATTGTTGCATGAAATATAATGATATAGTTGAGGTAATAAGATGAATATTGAAAATAGTACAACGCGTCCACTCTTTGAAAAGGTTAAAGACGATATCTCTGTCAGGATAAAAAGCGGAGAGTATCCTGCCGGATCGAAGATTCCCACAGAGGTCGAACTAATTAAACAATACGATGTGAGCAGGATCACCATCCGCCGTGCGATTGAAGAACTTTGCAAAGACGGTCTTCTTGTTAAGAATCAGGGGAAGGGCACCTTTGTAAAAGAGCGGAAGATTTTCCGTAAAATAGAGCATAATATGAGTTTTTCAAATTCCTGCATTG
The DNA here is from genome assembly GCF_009680135.1 of Eubacterium sp. BIOML-A2. Taxonomy (NCBI): domain Bacteria; kingdom Bacillati; phylum Bacillota; class Clostridia; order Eubacteriales; family Eubacteriaceae; genus Eubacterium; species Eubacterium sp. BIOML-A2. The sequence continues at coordinate 29,469 of NZ_WKZK01000002.1, read as the reverse complement.
TGAATGGCATGACCCCGTCGGCTGTAGTTACCCAGAGAACGGTTCTCACGAAGAACTCACCCGGACGGGTACCGCATCCAAGACTTGACCAAGATGCCATACTATACATACAGCGCGTCCGCTATGCGGATGAGATACCTGTCATGTTGGAAAACAATTATTTTCCTTTTACCCAATATGCATTTCTTCTCACGGATGATTTGGAAGGGCCGCTGTATGATTTGTTAAAAAGCCATGGTATTATAGTGGGATGTTCCCAGAACTCCTATATTGATGCATTAAAGGCGGATTCGAAACAGGCGCAGCTTTTAAAAATTGCTCCTGGCGATCCGTTATTCCTTCTGTATACAGAGATATACGATACCCAGAATCAACTAATCTATATCGGGCAGGAGTATATTGTTGCATCCAGGTACCGGTTTAATTATGAAAATGCATAACGGGAAGTTTAAATATAAGAGTTCAGGCAGGCCTGAACTCTTACATTTAATTACCTTTATCATATTTTGCGCTTTTCGCGGCTAACTGGATCTGCTTTAACAGCTGCTTAGGCGTGGCCTCCCCGGTATCAATCTGCTGCAGGCCGTTTAAATAAGTCTGCGCGATTTTCGGATCGAGTTCCGTATCTAACCAGGGGGTTGTAGAAGGTGATGTTTTTATATACTTTATGCCTTCTATTAATGGTTCGATGTCTGTATATTGGCCGATATTTTCAAACAGGTCTGTTGTAGCATTCACCCAATAGCTGCTCTCTAAATAACGTAAAGTGTTCTTTTTAGAGAGTATATACTGCAGGAACCGAAAGGCCTCTTCGGGATGTTTGGTTCTACTGCTGACAGCATAGCCGTCGGGTGTTCCAGTGATAATGGACTGATTTCCTCTTGCCCCCTCTATGGTGGGAAAGGGGAAGATCCCCAAGTTATTTTTTGTAAATTCTGCATCCATCTCCATAGAATCCGCGATGGTAACATATTGGTCGTATACCAGTGCGCAGTCTCCGTTAATCAGCCCGGAATAAGAAAAGCTCCAGTCATAAGCTGCCGTGTCTGCATTCATATATTGGTGAAGATCTTCATAAATTGTAAGCGCCTGCAGATAACCCGGATCCGAAAAAGAACCATCCTCTAATGAATAGTCAGCTTTTAAGGTCTTTTCAGGAACACATTTCTGGTTTAATGTTGTTAAATAATGCGCACCTGCATAAGGATCGGAGTTTCCGAAATAAATCGGAGTGATCCCGGCCGCTTGTATTACCTCCAGCTGCTTTAAAAACTCCTCGTATGTGCCGGGCGGGGACAGTCCAAGCTTTTTGTATACTTCTTTATTATAAAACCATAATTTGGCGTCGATTTTCAGCGGTATGCCGTAGATCCCGCCCTGGTATTGAAAGGCCGCCGTCTGCCCTGGCACAAGTTCTTCTAAAGTTTGGTGCTTTTCCATATAAGAAGACAGGTCCAGCACTAAGCCTTCTCTTACAAACTTATTCAGGTATTCGTCACCCCAGGTAAAGAATATATCCGGCGGGGCGGACGAATTGATTACGGTCTTTATTTTCTGCTTATAAGACGAATTTGTAGCCGTAATTACATTGATCTTTATGTCTGGATTTTCCTTTTCAAACGCTCTAATCATCTCCTCTGTGGCAGACTTCATCGGTTCCATCGTCCACCGGTGCATGAATGTTAACGTGACTTTGTCATCCTGTTCAGCGGATCCGGCGCAACCCGCCAGAAACATGGTAAATACTAGTATAAGAGTTAATTTTATTCTTCGTTTCATATCTTGGATCCCCCTATTCTTTCACGCTGCCCACTGTAAGCCCGGCTACAAAATATTTTTGAAAGGCAATAAAGAGCACAAGCACAGGCACAATTGCCAGTACGATACCCGACAGCAGAACCACCCAGTCCGTGTATAAAGCCTGTGAAAATGACATCAGGCCGATCGGGATCGTATAATACTTTTCCGTACTTATAAAGTTTAAAGAGAAAGTAAACTCATTCCAGGTATATATTAAATTTAATAAAAGACACACGGTAACCGCAGGCCTGCATACAGGCAGCATGATTTTCCTGTAAATTCCAAAACTGCTGCAGCCATCCAGAACAGCCGCTTCCTCCAGTTCTTTTGGAAAGGAAAGAAAAGCCGGGAACAGCAGGAAGATTGAAAACGAGATCCGGAATGCGAGTATGGGAATAATCATAGCCCCATAGGTGTCGTATATTCTTAGATCTCTGAGCAGATGATATAAAGGAAGTACCGCAGTCTGCGGAGAAACAAACATTCCTCCCAGAAGTATCCCCAGCAGTATCTTTTTATACTTAAAGTGGAATCTGGTAACTGCATAAGCCGCCAGTGTAGAAACCACCAGAATTAAGATAACCGTAATTACAGTGACGATGATACTGTTAAGATAGTATAAGGATATGCCTTCTTTCCATGCCTGCAGATAGTTTCCAATCTCAGGATGTCCGGGCAGTGAAAATGTATTATTATAAAACTCTTTATTTGTTTTCAAAGAATTGGACAGAATCCAAAATAATGGGTATATAATTGATAATGAAAATAGTATAAAAATAAAATATAAAACAAACTGTTTCAAATGAAACTCAGATTTTTTCAGCATAATGTACTCTCCATTCACTCTTGAACTGTTTTCCTTTGTTTATCAGATAGATTGAGGAAATGACCTGCAGGCGGATCCCGACATACGTATCAGTTCTCGTTTCCAAACCCACTGATATTCATCTGCAGAAATGCCAGTACGACGGTAATGATAAGTATCAGGTTTCCGATGGCGGAGGCATACCCGAATTTGTCGTAGGACCAGGCAGCCGTATACATGTAGTTTCCCAGAGTTTGAGTTGCATTGCCAGGGCCTCCTGCCGTCATTACCTGAATTTCATTGAAGACCTGCATTGCCCAGTTGAGTGTAATGATGATCACAATCGTGATCGTATCCTTTATCTGCGGGATGATAATGTATCTTGCCTGCTGCCAGAATCCGCAGCCATCTAACTTTGAAGATTCTAAAACTGCCGGAGATACCCTCTGAATCCCCACGATGATCAGCATAGCCGCATAACCGGTGTACTGCCATTGGCTCATGGCAATGATTGCGTATAAGGCAGTATGTGAATTGCCCAGCCAGCCAGTCGCAAGTGAGTCAAAGCCCAAAAATCTGAGAAGGCTGTTCAGCAGGCCGATATCCGGCTGATAGATAAAAGTAAACAACGCGCCTATTACTGTAATGGAAATAATAGAAGGGATAAAAAATAAAGTTCGGAAGAAAACTTTTCCTCTTTTTATAAAGCTGCTTTCCAGAAACAGTGCAATCAAAAGGCCGCCGCCAACCTGAAACAACAAAGACCAGAATACATAAATAAAGTTATTTTTTAAAGCAGTCCTGATAACCGGATCCGCGAACAGCGATCGATAATTGTCTAAGCCGATAAAACGTTCATGAACCGAAAATGCACTCATGTTATAAAAACTGTAAATCACATTTTTTACAACCGGATAATAGACGAATACGATCAGTAATAAAATTGCGGGCATAACAAAAACATATTTTATTTTATTTCTTTTAAGCATTCTTACTCCCCTCTCAAATATAACGTTATTACATAATATTATAACGTTATATATCATATTTATCTATCGTGATTGTGTACAATTTTCTATCACTTTTTTTATGGATATTTTCAAAACAAATATAAAAATTAGTGTAAGGGCTTCCAGACTCCCGGCAAAAAAAGGAATAATAGTTGCGTGAAACAAACCGGGATACATTGTGCTTTCGGTTATTTTGCTATATAATGGAAATAACAGTTGTATGGAATTACGGTTTGAGTGCATATAGGACATGCAAGTGAATGAGCGGATTTTTGGGGGAAGAAGATGAAGAAGAATACTAGGAAGCAGATTCTTGGCTGCAGTACTGCAGTCATTTTTATGGCGGCACTCTGGATCGGGGGATGCGGGGGAAGCCAGAAGCCGGAGATCGAGGTGGCACTCTGGAACTTAAACCTGCATGACGGCTTTTATGCCGACTATATGGAAGCGGTAGATCGTCAAGTACCGGATGTGAAAATACACTGGGTTAAGGGCGAAAGCGCGCTTGGCTATTATCAAGAACTTGCTGAGGAGGGGAACCTGCCGGACATCATAACTGCCCGCAGGTTTTCGATGAAGGGAGCGCTGGAGCTTAATCCCTACCTTATGAAGTTGACGGGATCAGAGCTGACCTCCTCCTATTACGATATTTATCTTGAGAATTATAAGACCAGTGAGGGGGAGGTGTTCTGGCTTCCCATGGCGGGAACCGTAGATGGAATCATAGCAAACAGGGCGCTGTTCGAGGAATATCAAATCCCGATTCCACTGGATTTTGAGGGATTTGTTTTTGCTTGTCAGGAATTTGAAAGATACGGTATCCGTGCATATTCATTGGATTTTTCCGCAGACTACAATTCCATGCATTTTTTGCAGGGAATGGGGATCGAAAGCTTATGCTCAGTGGATGGGATTGCATGGAGGAAAGAATACGAGGAGGGCAGGACAGACCAGTTAGATAGTGCGGTATGGATGCCTGCCTTCAAGAAGATGGAGAAGCTGATCAGGCAGGGGGTTTTGAAGCCGGAGATGATCAATTACGAAGACAGTTTTGCCTACGATGATTTTGCAGAGGGAAGGCAGGCGATGACCAACATTAGCAGCGAGAGTATCTCACGCCTGCTTCCGGGGATGGATCTGGAAATTCTGCCATATTTTGGGGATAAGCAGAATTTTTTACTTACTTATCCGATCTTCAATGTGGCAGTAAGCAAAAAGGTGGAGGAGAGTGAGAAGAAAGAAGAGGCTGCTTGGAAGGTTCTGTCTGCAATGGCGTCAGAAGAGACCCAGAAGCTTCTGAACAAGCATACCGATGGACTGGTTCCATACCAGCGGGATATTTCTTTTGAATATACGGGAAGCATGAATATGGTGCAGAACTACCTAGAGACGAATAGCACCTATGTCCGCCTTGCAACGGACGAGTTCTTTACGGCTTCCAGGGACACAGTTGTCAAGATGCTGGAGGAGGAACTGCCTGCTTCGATCGCGCAGGACTTGATGAACGAGAACCTGCGCCAATTACAAGAAAAGTGAAATAACGGGGAAGCCTTATCCCTGATATACTAAAGAAAGAACAGTTGAGAATGAGATGAGACCAAGAGAAAACCACAGAAGGCCGAAAGGATACGAGAGGGGATTTGGAAAAAGACTGAACCATATGGTTCCGGACAAGTATAAGCGAGTCAGAAGAACCATAGTGGCTGGAGTCCTACTTACAATTGCAGGCATTATGTTCTTAATGTTTGTTTTTCTGGAATCCATGGAGGAAAATGTCAGAAAAGAAAATGAATATCATCTGTCTGAGATTGCGCAGCAGGTTACCGGTAAATTAAACTCTAAGCTGGAGCAGAATTGGAGCTTGCTGTACAACATGGATTATAATTTGGGCTTTTTCCCCCAGATGACCGACCAGCAGATACAGGAATACGGACAGCAGATCGTCAGGGAGTGGAAGTTCGGTCATTTGTATCTCGTAGATGAACTGGGAAATTGTATAGATGAATATGGGGAGCAGAGCAGACTAATATCCAGAGACAATGCACTGATGCTGTTAAAAGAACGGAAAAAGGTTTCTTTTTTACGGAGGGATGTGAATGGCAATTCCACATTATTTTTTGCGATTCCGATAGAAAGCAAGCGATGCGGGTCTGTGACGGTTTCGGCCTTAGCACTGGAATATCACATTGAGAATATATTGGACATCCTGACCATATCGGCATTTGACAAGAAGGGAATCTGTTATGTGATTGATCAAAGCGGAACCAGACTGTTCAATACGCAGACGGAAAATGCCCTTGAGAACTATAATATTCTTGATTATTTGGAGAAGGTATCCGACAGCGGAAAGGAAAGCGCTGATGAGATCCGGGAGGCGGTGAAGAACCGTTCCACTGGGGTAACCATATACACAAAAGATAGGAAAAAAGAGTATCTCTGTTATAATCCGCTGGACGATACAGGCTGGACAATTCTCCTTTTTGTGGGTGGAGACACGATAGGGGGAAAATATGAACCGATTTTCCAGAAATGTGTTCTCCGCCTGCGCATTTATTGTAGTGCTCCTTATTTTTATTTGCGGAATAATCTTTGTGCGGATGAACCAGGTTGCCAACAGGAAGAGAGACGAGGACGTATATAACCGTGAAAGAATGCTGAATCTCTTGATTGATCGGGGGAACGAAATTTATATGATGTACAATGTTACAGAAGACAGGCTGGAATATGTCAGCCCTAATCTGCGAAGAGTGATGGGATGGAGCCGCCAGGATGCTGAGAAGCTGTTTGTTGAGGAAGATTACATCGAAGAGACCGACATCCATGAGATGAAAGAGGAGTTCTTCAAATGGAACAGGCAGGGAGAATTTGTCGGGTCCATCCACAAGTATCAGAACCCGGATACAGGAGTGGTGCGCTTTATGCGCCTCCAGGTCAATCAGGTTGAGCTTAGCACAGAAGAAGTCTGGATCGCGAACCTGTCTGATATGACCAAGGAACAGGAACAGCGTGAGAATCTGGAACAGGCATTGCTGGCAGCCAACAGTGCCAATATAGCCAAAAGTAATTTTCTATCCAATATGAGTCATGATATTCGGACGCCTATGAATGCCATTCTAGGAATGACCGCCTTAGCGAAGCAGTACGCAGCAGATCCCCAAAGAGTCCTGAACTATATGGAGAAGATTTCCTATTCCTCCAAGCATCTGCTGTCGCTCATAGATGAAGTGCTGGATATGTCAAGGATCGAAAGTGGAAAGATGCTGCTTGAGAATAAGCCATTTTCTCTCTCCGATATGTTGGATGGCATTGTGTCGATGTTTCAGACGCAGCTTAAAGAAAAGAAACTCTTCTTTTCTTTGGAAGAAAGCAATGTGGAACAGAATTACATTGTAGGGGACGAGCTTCGTCTCAGCCGTATCTTGGTAAATATTTTGTCAAATGCCATCAAATATACACCGGAGCAGGGGGAGATCAAATTAACGGTAACAGAGCTTGACCAAAGCAATGAAGGAAATGGCAGATACCAGTTCGTGGTGAAAGATAACGGGAGAGGGATGTCAAAAGAATTTTTAGAGACGATTTTTACACCATTTTCCCGGATGGAGGAGACAGAGACCAGCCGTACGCAGGGGACAGGTCTTGGTATGGCCATCACCAAAAACTTGCTGGATTTGATGGGCGGAAGCATAGAGGTGGAAAGTACTCTCGGGAAAGGCAGTACTTTTACAGTTCAAGTGGAATTAGAGCTGGCAGAGCCTGTCCAAGGCCATAAAGATGAGGAAGGGCAGCACACAACTTTGAAGCACCAGTTTGAATTTGCTGGCAGAAGGGTTCTAATCGTTGAAGACAATGAAATCAATGAAGAGATCCTAAAGGAATTGTTGAAGCTGGTGGGCGCAGAGACGGAGAGTGCCAGAAATGGGCAGGAGGCTGTGGCCATGTTCCAAAATTCTGCGGATGGAGAGTATGATTTTATTCTGATGGATATCCAGATGCCAATTCTAAATGGATATGAGGCTACAGCCCGGATCCGACAGATGGATCGAACCGATGCAAAACAAGTTCCTATTGTGGCATTGACAGCAAACGCCTTTTCGGAAGACCGCAATAGGGCACTTAGAGCAGGGATGAATGCGCATGTGGCGAAGCCCATAGATATGGACGCATTGGGCGAGGTACTCGAACAAATATTTTCTAACCGGCAGAGCGTATATAATGAGATTATTAAGCCAGCCATAATAAACAATTAAACTTAATAAAAATTTTGATACGAGAGGACATACATATGATAATAATAAGAGAATACAGTGGTCATATCCGCAACTGGAAAGTTCTTTGTGAGGAACTGGGCATTGATGCTTCCCTGTCCAGAGAGGAGCGCGAGCAGGCAATTCTGGTAAAAGCATACGAAACATGGGGATATGATATGGGAAACCATATGCACGGCATGTTTGCATTTGCCCTGTGGGACGAGGAGGAGAAGAAACTATTCTGTCTGAGAGACCAGTTTGGAACTACGCCTTTCTATTATTATGAAACGGCGGATGGCAGGCTCCTGTACGGTACCTCTATTCGTAAGATTATGGAGCAGCCGGGTTTTGTGAAAGAGCTGAATGAGGAGATGCTGCAGTTGTATCTTACCTTTACATATGTGGCGGGAGAGACTACATTTTTCCGAGGCCTGAAAAAACTTATGCCCGGGCGTTATCTGACCTGGCAGAGAAGGCAGCTTAAGATAGAACGCTATTGGAAACCGGAATTTCATCCGGATTACAGCAAATCCCTTGAAGAGTGGGCAGAGGAGATACATACTACGCTTGGCCGGATTATGACTGAGGTGAAAACCCCGGACGAGACAGCAGAATCCTTTCTATCAGGAGGCGTTGATTCTTCCTATGTACTGGCAATGTCCGATGCAGAGACGGCGGATGCCTGCGGGTACGAAGAAGAACGGTTTGATGAATCAAAACTGGCGCAGAAGACGGGAGACATCCTTGGGCGAAAGACGTTCCGCCGCCTGATTACGCCGGAAGAGTATTTTGCGGCAGTGCCTTATGTGATGGAGAATATGGAACAGCCTCTGGGCGATGCGTCAGCCATTGTTTTTGCAATCGGCTGTAAGGCGGCGGCCGAACATACGAAGATATGTTACTCCGGAGAGGGGGCGGACGAGTTCTTTGGCGGGTATAACATGTACCGCAATGCGGAACGTTATGGTGAGAATTTGAAAACCTTCTATGTAGGCAATACGAATATCATGAAGGAAGATGAGAAACAGAAGATTCTGAAAAAGTATGATCCTGACGTTCTTCCAATCGAGCTGGCGGAAGGAATTTATGAGGAAACAGAAGGACTGGATCCGCTTACGAAGATGTCGGATGTAGATATCCAGATCTGGCTGGAGGGGGACATTTATTTCAATGTGTATAAGATGAGTACAGCTGCGGGATTAGAGATCAGAATGCCCCTTACCGATACAAGGATCTTTGATATTGCCTCACGGATGCCATCTGAATATAAGGTAAATGCGGAGCAGAATAAAGTGGCGTTTCGGACTGCAGCGGCAAAAGTGCTGCCGGAAGAGATCGCCTTCCGCAAAAAGCTGGGATTTATCGTGCCGATTCGTATCTGGATGGCAGACGACAGGTATAATCAGGATGTCAGGGATAAGTTCCGCAGTGAGGCTGCAGAGAAGTTTTTCCAGGTTGATGAGATTCATGCGATTTTTGATGATTATATCGCCGGAAATTCGGATAACTGGAGAAAGATCTGGACCATTTATACATTTTTGGTTTGGTATGAATTGTATTTTGAGAAATGATAAACTATAAAAACTCTGCCCCGTTATATGCTTTCGGGAAAACTTAATAGGACCGCCGCGAAACAGATGTGATATCTGTGAAGCGGCGGTCTTAAGTTTGTACCTTATTCTGCAGCATTGCTGCAGATCTGCCCGTAAGGGCATGAGTTACGGGATGCCCTATGGGTATACCTTATTCTGCAGCATTGCTGCAGATCTGCCCGTAAGGGGCTGTTCTGTTCGAATCAGGAACCATGTCGTTAATAGGATAAAAACGGCAGCTTTAGTTTCTTCCTGCTGCGCAGCACATAAAGCAGGCCATAGAGGGCCAGCGGCATCACCATGCCGATGATGTCAAAGGAGGACTGGATCAGCAGGTTAAATAATGCATGCATTGTTATGGCGATAGAAAGCAGTCCAAAGGTACCGGTATAGAAGAGTTTTCTCTGTTTTTTTACATAGCAGATACCGGTCCCTATGGTGACTGTGCAAAGGCCGTGCATGAGGCTGGCGGAAAAGCCGCGTCCTGCCGCCCATGCGATGGAAACGCTGCCCAGATATTCGACCAGAAGCGCTGTGTTTTCCAGCACGGCAAAGCCAACTCCAACCGCCATAGCGATGGGAAGCACCCGTTTGCGGCTGTCATCCAGGAGGAGGGCATAGCAGAGCACAGGAAGGGCTTTTAACAGTTCTTCTACAATTGGCGGGATCAGTTCGGTGAAGCTGCGGGCACTCATGCCAGAGAAAGGGAAGACTATGGTGTTAATCTCATAAGCTGCAAGGGCGGTTACTGCGCCCAGGAGGAAGAAACCTACAATCCAGCGGGAACGGGACTCCAGCAGAGGAAGCATTAAAAGCATAGGGATACTCAGGCAAAGAAAGATTATATAAACCATTTACGCACCCCCCTTTCAGCCAGCGGCAGCAGCAGGACGAGAAAAAGACAGGAAAGGACCGCCGAAGCTGTCCTCACTGTCCCGGGCAGAAAATGAAACTGGCCCGCCAGTTCGGCAGAGCAAAATAGAATCACGCAGCCGTTGTACGGGCGCATGACCCGGATGATTCCCATTTCCACATCAGGAAAAACCAAATGTTTGACCGCATAGTAGAGTGTAAATGTCACAGGCAGTATCAGCATCAGAAGCGGAAGCATTGCGCCCAGGCCATACTTTGCGATGCCCCGGACAAGCAGCGCCGCGGGGACAATGGCGGGGACAGCTGAAGCTACCCGGATGATGCGGTATTTTGCTTCCCCACCGTCGGCCAGACGGTCGATTGCCCCATAATAGGAAGAGAATAAAAAGAAATAGGCACCGATATGACCGAAATAACCGACATGAAATCCCGCAGGAATTACTCCATGGACCGCTGCATAGCAGGCTGTGAAAAGCGCACCGAAAAAATAGCTGATCAGCCCATACAACAGGATCTTAAAGAACAGAGGCTGGCGGTGCCTCAGACAAGCGATCCCGCCGTAAATGACAGAGAGCAGTGACGCCGCCAGCTGTATCATGGTCATACAGATTCCTCCCTTGCAGGATTTTTGATTTTGTTTTTCAAAATTGTCCACATCAGAAGCATCCCTATCAGTATGCCAGCCAGCACACTGACTGCCACCGGCGTTACATTAACCGGTCTGCCCTCAGAGGAGAAAAGGCTCTGACTCAGAGAAGGAGAACTGTTGGAAACGTTTTGCAGGTAATGAAAAGCGTCCGATGTGTAAGAGTTGTACTGAGACATGAAATCCTGGATTGATGTCATGGAATTCATGGTATCGGTTCCTAACGCAGAGATACGCTCATTCAGGATGCTGATGATGCTGTCGCAATCCGAAGCGCTATAGAGCCCGGATTCCGGGACGGGATAGGACAGTCCCTTTTCATCCATGTAGTAGAGAATGTCGCCGGGGATAGCAACAGGTTCGGTCTCAGCCTGAGATTTGAGATCGCTCAGCTGCTGGATAAACGAAGAGATCTGGTTTTGCTCATTTTGTTTCGCGTTGACATCATCCAGATAGGGTAGTGCATTGTTTTTAATAGAGTTAGCGAGTTCTAACTGTGCTTTCAGAAATTCCATCGCAAGAGAAGATGAACCGGAACTGGTAAAATCACCCAGTGAGCCGGTTACAGGGGCGTCGGCATCTCCATCGGCTTCCAGAACAGAGGGATCGAGTTCTTCCAGGTTATTCATCATGTCACCAATAACATCCGGAGAACTATCCTGTTCAATTGCATCCAGAATTTGCTGGGATTCCTCGATGTTTTGGCTCAGCGTTTCCTGAAGCGCCTGCAGTTCGTCATTTTCAGCAGCGCGGACATGGAGGGTAAACAGGGGCGTCAGTATAAAGCAGAGTAAAATAGGGATTATTTTTTTACATTTCATAGCCATAACATTTCCTTTCATTGAATTAAATTGGATACTGTTTTTACAAAACAGCATATTCTTTGCTGTATGTATATACGTAAAAGGTGCGGAAACGTCTCAAAAATAGAGTCCTCTCGGAAACGTTTTGTTCTCTGTCTTGGTGAGACGATTCTTGGCCGGCTGCGCACAAATTTATGAAGCGTACGTGGATTAAATTGGGGAGACCGGCTTATGCAGGGAGTGTATATTCCGGTTTAGAAGTACAGAAATCTATTTTAGAGGTGCTTAAAGTAAAAACATTGAAAATGGTGGCAGGATAGATTGAGTTCGTGCGGAGAAAAGTATATAATGAGTAAACAGGCAGGATTTGACCGGAATGAAAAAAAGGATGCTGTCAGGAGAGAAAGCTGCCATATGAGGCAGGAGGGATTTAAGTACCGGGGGGATTTTATGAGTATTATTTTGGGTTATTTATGTCTTTTATGTTTTTTAATGCTGCTGGTGAAAGCGGTGACGCGAAAACTGCATCTGAAAAAGGCGGATGTATTTTTTATGCAGGCGCATAAGTATATAAGTGCTGCAATACTCGTTATCGCTGTTTTGCACTTTATATTCGTGTTTCCAATGATAAAGGTACACCATATAGGTGTGTTCATTACCGGTGCGCTGACTGCGGCTGCCATGGTACTGCTCATCGTACTGTGCCATACCATAACGAAGAATAAACACCTTAATCTTCTTGTGCACCGTCTTTTAACCCTGGTGATGGCTCTTTGTATAATCGGACATATTTGGATCTATTTTGCGGAATAGATCAGAATATAAGTAACCAATTAAATCTTAAATTTGAGGAGAAAGGCGCAATCATGAAATATGGAATTTATTTTGCATATTGGACAAAGGAATGGCAGGCAGATTACAAATATTACATACAGAAAGTAAAAAAGCTGGGATTTGATGTATTAGAGATTTCCTGTATGGCGCTGCGGAGCGTATATTTGAGGGACGAACAGCTTCTGGACTTAAAAAAATGTGCAGAGGATCAAGGGATTATTATGACAGCAGGCTACGGGCCGACAAAGGAGCAGAACCTTTGTTCCGGCGATCCGGCTGTTGTAAAGCGGGGGATGGACTTCTTTAAGGGACTGCTTCCCCGTCTGCAGCTCATGGACATAAAGGTGCTGGGCGGAGGCCTATACTCCTACTGGCCATTGGATCCGGCGGCTCCGATGGACAAAGAAGCCGACTTAGAGCGCGCAATAAAAAATATGAAAGAACTTTCAAAAATAGCGGAAGACTGCGATGTGACTCTGGGAATGGAGGTTCTGAACCGGTATGAGGGATACATGCTGAACACCTGTGAGCAGGCGCTTGAGTTTGTGAATGCGGTAGACAGTTCCCATGTAAAGATCATGCTGGATACCTTCCACATGAATATAGAGGAAGACAATATAGGGGCGGCCATCCGTAAAGCAGGACGTCAGCTTGGGCATCTCCATGTGGGAGAGCAGAACAGGCGGGTTCCGGGAAAAGGAAGCCTTCCCTGGGCGGAGATCGGGCAGGCGCTGAGAGAGATTGATTACCAGGGCGCGGTGGTAATGGAGCCCTTTGTAATGAGCGGCGGAACTGTGGGATCGGAAATTAAAGTATGGAGGGATTTGGTGCCGGACGCCAAAGAAGAAATGTTAGACAATGACGCCAAGGGCGCGGTTGAATTTTTACGGCATGTATTTGAAAATTAAAGTTGGGGATCATGATGATATTACAAATTTTATGCATTGCTATTCAAGAGATAAAAGGAGCACGGCAGGCAGTCGATTTGACTGACTGCCGTATTTGCTATCGGAACAACAGCTCATCGAGGAGCTGTTCGCATTACAGCGTCCCCCGGAGAAAACGGTGACTGCCGATTAAGAAAAAAACAACTTGAATCATAGTTAATAATTATAGAGCTTTCGTTAACGAAGCCTCTCTTGTATGACGGTACAGGAGAGGCTATACTAAAGTTGTCAGGCCGGACGAATATCAGAAAAGGAGATCTTGTATATGAAAGAAAATCTGGGAGCGCATATAGCCGCCCTCCGCAAAGCAAAAGGTATGACGCAGGAGCAGCTGGCCTCGGCACTGGGGATTTCGGCGCCTGCGGTCAGTAAGTGGGAGACAGAAAGTTCCTGCCCGGATATCACATTACTGTGCCCTCTGGCAAGAGCGCTGGGCACCAATTTAGATACATTACTGCAGTTTGAGGAGTCACTTCCTGATGAGCAGGTTGCAGAACATATGAATAAAATAATTGAAACCGGCAGAGAACAGGGGCAGGAGGCGGCGGAGGAGATGCTGCAGAAGCTGCTTCATCAGTATCCGGCAAGTGTACCGCTGAAATACAATGCTTCGGCGGTGCTGACCATATTTGAGATGATGTTTCCGTCGGCGTCAGAAGAAATGAAAATGCAATGGAAACAGCAGAGAAAAGAGCTTATGGAATATATCCGGGTAAACGGGAATCCCGCATACCGCGGCCAGGCGGTCCTCCAGCTTGCATCTATGGCGCTGGCAGATGAGGAATTGGAAACGGGAGAACGGCTTCTGAAGGAATTACCGGAATATACTGCGGATACGACGATGCTGTGGGCGCAGTTATATCTGAAGCGGGATGAGAAGGATAAAGCGCTGGAAGTGATACAGAAACGTTTGTTTACCCTTGTAGGGCAGATGCAGAACTGCTTGCTGCTTCTGGCGGACGAGAAGGTACAGCCGGATGCAGAAAAAGGGCTGGAAATCTGTGAAGTTTATCGGAAGATGGAAGAAATATTTGGCTGTACAGGAGGAATGAGCGACGGGATATTTGCTGAGGTCTTCCTGAGGGCGGGAGAGAAAGAAAAGGCGCTGGACAGTATTGTGCGTTTTGTAGATGCTGTTACGGGGCAGGCGATGCTGCCGAATCCGCTTTTGTTTTCGGCGGCTGTCAAAGTAAAGGAAGGGCGGGAGGCTGCGTCAAAGGAAATGAGACAGATGATTCTGGAAGGGCTGCTAACCGATGAGGCAGTTGCAGAAATTCGGGAGGACGAGAGATTTCAGGAAGCAGTTAATGTGCTGCGGGATGGATTGCGAAGGGGCGCCCCGTGAACCGGGCATAGGGGTGTCTGGTAGCGGGGTTAGGGCCGTAAGCCGGAGGAGGGCAAAAAAGAAGGAAAACCAGGGCAACCTGGCCACATCGCGTGAAGCCTTGATGGCTTCACACGCTGGGGCCAGGAAAAAGTGTAATTTGTGATTACACTTTTTGCCCTGGTTTTCCTTCTTTTTTACCCAACTCCGGCTAACAGCCCTAACTACGCTTCCAGACACCCCTATGCCCGGTTCACGGGGCTGGACGCATCAAGGCGGCAGGAAAAGACCATCTTCCTGGGGGAAAGTACGGGGGAGGTGGATCTGAATTGGCTGGGCTGATTAAAGTTCATATTTGAGGATAGATTTTCTTGACAATATCGAGACTCGATAATATAATGAGAGTGTAAATATCGATACTCGATATTGGGCGGAGGGTGTCTGCGCGAAAGGAGTGGGAGATTTTATGAAGAAACGGGTTTTTAGGCGGTTTCGTTATCGGAGTTGTGATGCTATGGCTTGTTTTCTGGAGGAGATGGCCGGGAAAGGGTGGGGCTTTTCTGGTTGGCGGTGGGGGATGGTTTTTGAACGGGAGGCTCCGGCTGCTGCTTGTTATGATGTGGAAGTGTTTCCGAAGGGGAGTGAGATGGATCTGCGTCCTTCTGAAGCGGCTCAGGAATTTGCGGAGTACTGCCGGGAAGCGGGCTGGGAGTTGATTGACAGCCGGAAGAAGTTCTGTGTTTTTCGGCGCATTAAGGAGGATGCTGTTCCGATTGTGACGCCGGCGGAGCGGTTTCAGAATGTGAAGAGTGCGGAGGTGCGTGAGTATCTGACACGATTTTTTTCGCAGTTTTTTCTGACAGCACTTTTGTGGGGGCAGTTTTTGACATCGAGTTTTTTGAATTGGATTTTTGACGACTTTATGGTGTTTATGATGTTTGTTTACCTGGTTGCTTTTATTGGCACTCTTGCAGAAGGCCTGGCGCTGTTGGGTTGGCTCAGGCGCATGAAGGGTGAGCTGGAAAACGGCGGGAATCCTTTTTATGGGTGTAAGGGAAAATGCAGGAAGGCAAAGTATAGATGGGATGTTTTTGCAGAAGGACAATTTATATTTTTGATTGTTCTTACTTTGGCGGCGGTGTATCAGGCTGTAAGGAACGGGAGATTCGTTGTGATTCTGGTTCTGGCTGCAGCACTGTTGATTATAGGGGGGGCGAGCATCCTGGTGTCGGTTCTGCGGCCGTCAAGGGAGGAGCACTGGGCGATTCAGCTGGGGAGCGCTTTTCTTTTTCCCATCTCGGTAATTATTTTATGTTTGGCCGTGATTGCGCCGGATGAAGCCCGGGGGGCGGGAAGCGGCGGATGGCCCGAGGTTCCGCTTGTGCAGACGGATTATAAAGAAATTACGGGAAAAATATTTGATATCCGCCGTGAGCAGGGGCAGTCTGTTATGGGATCGGTAAATAACAGCATGGTGGTATATGAGACAAATGCTGGGGATACAGACACTATTTCTTATACGGTGTATACAAGCAATTATGACTGGGTATTGGATAGAATATGGGGAAGGCAGACCGGGAAAGCGGAGGGGGCAGAAGATGTGTCCGCCAGTTGGGATGCAGAAATTGCGCTCAGGAGCACTTCACCGGTAACCACCTATACGGTGCGTTATCACGGTCAGATCCTGGTTATGTGGGTAACGCCGGATGCGCTGGATCAGACGCAGATTCGGACGGTACGCGAAAAACTGGCCCTGCCTTAACCAGGGGCCGGGGAGGAAGAGAGAATGGCAAGAGAACAATTTCAGACATTGACAGAGCCGATGTACTATATCCTCCTTGCACTTTTGGAAGAATGCTGCGGGGTAGATATTATGGAGCGTGTGAGTGAGCTTTCAGGAGGCCGTGTAAAAGTAGGCCCGGGGACGCTATATGCCATGCTGTCCAGATTCGAAGAAAATGCGATTATCCGACTCACTGCAGAGGAGGGCAGAAGAAAATCCTACATCATTTCCGAAGCCGGAAAACAAATGCTGCTGAAAGAATACAACCGTTTAAAGCAAATGGCAGAGGATGGGGCGCCATACCTGGGCTGATCCGGCGCGGCAGGCTAATTACTGGTAACTGTTACAGTTACTGCTCAGACCGCAATATCGTATATTTTTAAGTATTGACAAATAAAAAGAAACAGCGTATATTTATACACGTAAACTGAACAGGGGAGCTTATAGATAGGCTGAGAGGAAGTTGAGAACTTCGACCCATATACCTGATTTGGATAATGCCAACGTAGGGACTGATGTAAGATATTTACGGGAAGTGCCGATGGCGCTTCCCGTTTTTGGGTTTTCTTATACCGACTTTCCGGAGTTTACATAACGTTACTATGCACGGCCCCGTGAATAGCAGCTGCATAATTACATAAGCAATACCGATGAGAGTGAACAGGAGTTCATGAAGGGGTGCACCACCGCGGGTGTATTTCTTTCATGAACTCTTTTTTGCTTTCCGGCGGGATGCACACTTTGTTGAATAGTAACTACATAAAAAGGAGGCGGAGATATGCTGAAAGTGAATGGCAAAGAAATCGATTTTAAGGCTGATACCACAATATCAGATCTGCTGGAACAGCAGGGGTTTCCTGTTAATCGGGTGGCGGTAGAGCGCAATGGTGAGATAGTGCCCAGAAAAATGCTGTCCCTGACACTGGTTGAAGACCACGATGTTCTGGAAGTTGTCAGTTTTGTAGGAGGAGGTTGATAGGAAGATGCTGACCAGGGAAGAGATAAGGAGTGCGCTGGAAGCGCGCCATACAAAAGAGATACAGGATCGGCTTACAAAGGCAAAAGTGGCGGTGGCAGGCCTGGGAGGACTCGGCTCCAATGTGGCTTTCTCCCTTGCCAGAATTGGAGTAGGGCACCTGCATCTGCTTGATTTTGACCGGGTAGACATTACGAACTTGAACAGGCAGCAATACTTTATGCGCCATATCGGAATGTACAAGACCGAGGCGCTGAAGGAGGAGCTGGCGGAAATCAATCCGTACCTGGACATTACCGCAGACTGCATAAAAGTGACAGAAGATAATATAGCAGCTTTGTTTGCAGCGGATGATATGATATGTGAAGCCTTCGATGACCCGGAGGCAAAGGCGATGCTGGCAAACGGGATACTGGAGCTGTATCCGGAAAAATTTCTGATTGCTGCTTCCGGTATGGCAGGATATGGGGAAAGCAATGCGATCCATACACGGAAGATAACAGAGCATTTTTATCTGTGCGGGGATGAAAAGACAGAACCCTCATACGGCAGGGGGCTGATGGCCCCCAGAGTGGCAGTCTGTGCCGCACACGAGGCAAACCTCATTACGGAGCTGATTCTGAGATAACATGGAAAAGCTGCTGAAATAAAACAAGAATACAGGAGGAGTTTAGAAATGGAATATTGTAAAAACGATGCATTTGTCCTGGGAGGGCATACATTTGAGTCCCGTTTTATCCTGGGCTCGGGAAAATATTCGCTGGATCTGATCCGGGCAGCGGTAGAGAAGGCCGGCGCCCAGATTATCACATTGGCACTCCGCCGTGCCAATGAAGGCGGCATGGCAAATATTCTGGATTATATTCCGGAAAATGTGACGCTGCTTCCGAACACATCCGGTGCCAGAAATGCGGAGGAAGCTGTTCGTATAGCGCGTCTGTCCAGAGAACTTGGGTGCGGAGATTTCGTGAAGATCGAGGTCATCCACGACTCAAAATATCTGCTGCCTGACAATTATGAGACGATTAAGGCTACGGAAATTCTGGCGAAAGAGGGCTTTGTTGTTATGCCTTATATGTATCCCGATTTAAATGCGGCCAGAGACATGGCAAATGCGGGCGCTGCCTGTATAATGCCTCTGGGTTCCCCGATCGGTTCCAACAAAGGGATCTGCACCAGGGAGTTTATCCAGATCCTGATTGATGAGATCGACCTTCCGGTTATTGTTGATGCAGGGATCGGGAAACCGTCCCAGGCATGCGAGGCGATGGAAATGGGTGCAGCGGCCGTAATGGCTAATACAGCAATCGCCACGGCCGGTGATATACCTGCCATGGCGGAGGCATTTAAAAAGGCAATTGAAGCTGGGCGTACCGCGTATCTGTCCGGTATGGGCCGGGTTATCGACAAAGGTGCAAGCGCTTCTTCTCCGCTCACCGGATTTTTGCAGGATTAGGAGGCGGGAATGAGTACAGCAAATCATGTAAATGAAAGTATTTTAAATGAAGAGATAAAGGAACTGCAGAAGAAAAACCGGATCGACCATATGACTTATCTGCCGGGGATGGAGGTTCTGGAGTCCGGGATTCAAAAACAGGTGATCGATTCCATGAATGCCTATGATTATACACGGTATACCGCAGACGATGTGCGCAGGGCCCTTGTGCGGGATATGCGTACTCCGGAAGACTTTGCGGCCCTGCTGTCACCCGCCGCGCTGCCGTTTTTGGAAGAGATGGCGCAGTGTGCGCAGAGGGAGACCAGGAAACATTTTGGGAACGGCATCTACATGTTTACGCCGGTTTACATTGCAAATTACTGTGAGAACTTCTGTATCTACTGTGGATTCAACTGCCATAACAAGATCAACCGGGCAAGGCTGAGCGAAGAGGAAATCGATCGGGAAATGAGGGCCGTTGCAAAGAGCGGTCTGCAGGAAGTACTGATTCTGACGGGGGAGAGCCGGGCAAAATCAGATGTGGAATATATAGGAAAAGCCTGCAGGATCGCGCGCAGATATTTTAAGGTAATCGGGCTTGAGGTATACCCCATGAATTCCGATGAGTACGCATATCTGCATAAATGCGGCGCCGATTACGTGACCGTTTTTCAGGAGACCTATCATGCGGACAAATATGAGACACTGCATCTTGCCGGTCATAAGCGGATATTCCCGTACCGCCTGAATTCCCAGGAAAGGGCGCTGAAAGGGGGGATGCGAGGCGTCGGGTTTGCCGCCCTTCTGGGCCTGGATGATTTCCGAAAAGATGCGTTTGCCACCGGCATGCATGCCTGGCTGCTCCAGAGAAAATACCCTCATGCCGAGATTGCATTTTCCTGTCCTCGGCTCCGGCCCATAGTAAATAATGACCGGATCAATCCAATGGACGTACATGAGCCGCAGCTTCTGCAGGTGGTGACTGCATACAGGCTGTTTATGCCCTTTGCCAGCATCACCATATCCACCAGGGAATGTGCCCGTGTGAGAGATAATCTGGTCAAAATTGCAGCTACAAAGATCTCGGCAGGCGTGAGCACCGGGATCGGAGAACACGTAGAGGAGATCGAGGAAAAGGGGGACGAACAGTTTGAGATATCCGACGGCCGCTCCGTGGAGCAGGTATACAAGGATCTGCTGAACCTGGGCCTGCAGCCTGTTATGAGTGATTATCTCTATGTTTAACAAAAGTGCTCAACAAAAGAAAAGGAGGAAAATCATGGAACAACATGTGCCGGATATATACAAACATATCATAGCAGTTACCAACAGGTATCTGTGCCGCCGCCCCTTTGAGGAGCAGATCGAATCCATCTGCCGGAGGCATCCCCGTGCGGTTCTGCTTAGGGAGAAGGATTTGACGGAGGAAGAGTACGCGTCGCTTTTTAGCAGCGTACAGGAAATCTGCCGCAGGTATGAGGTGCCGTGTATACCGCATACTTTTATAGAAGCAGCGCGCGGACAGGGGAGTGCCAGTATTCATCTGCCGCTGCACATCTTAACATCCAGGCCGGAGGCGGTTACCTGGTTTGAAACCGCCGGGGCTTCTGTCCATTCGGTACAGGAGGCGGTGGAGGCAGAAAAAGCCGGGGCGGCTTATCTGATTGCGGGACACATCTTTTCTACAGACTGTAAGCCTGGTCTGGATCCCAGAGGGAAAGATTTTCTGCGCCAAGTATGTGCTGCGGTGGAAATACCGGTCTATGCGATAGGCGGGATGAGAGGGAGCATCGAATGCGTGGCGGAGATGCTTGCCTGCGGTGCGGCAGGGATCTGTGTGATGTCCGAATGCATGATGTGGGGGAGTGAAAAGTACATACGTTGATTCCTTGAATGGCAGCAGATCAGGCAGGCCTGAACTGTTACATTAAATGAACAAAAGCAGGGAAGAACCGGTGTCGCACCGATAGACGAAAGAAAAGTTAGATGTATTTGAGCTTTAGTGCTTGACAAAAAGACATCTGTGTCGCATAATATTAAAAACGACACATGTGTCTTTTTTTGTATCTTGGCTTCTGGAAATTTAAACCGGCGAAACAGTAGGGTATTTCGATGTACTTGTACATCCAAGCATAATTATCTTACTGTTAATTACGCAACGCAGTACTAGGAGGTATTATGTCAGAGAAAGGAATATTGACCCGGAAAAGGATACGGGAGACTGCTTATCGGATTTTTGCAGAGGAAGGATTTCGTGCGGTTACGATGGGAATGATTTGTGAGGCTTGCGGGATGAGCCGGGGCGGGGTGTATCGGCATTACGGGAGTACGCGGGAGATTTTTGCGGAGATCTTAAGTGAAATGTCTGAGGGGGCGGAGGACTTTGTTGGGACAGCGTTGGATTCGAGGAAGAGTGCGAAGTGGATCCTGGATCATGAGCTGGATAAGATAAGGGGAGAGATGCAAGATAGCAGTGGCTCAATGAGCTATGCGATATATGAGTATTCCCTGGTTTGCGGCAGTTCTTATATGGAGGAACTGAACCGGAAGGCGGTGAAACGCTGGGAGAGACTGCTATCATATGGAATGGAGACTGGGGAGTTCAGGCAGGTGCATATTGGGCAGATGACGGCGACGATTCTTTATGTGTATCAGGGCGTGCGCCTGTGGAGCAGTATTATCCCAATGAAAATGGATACGGTAGATCTTATTGTGGATAAAATCAGACAGGATATAATAAAGGGGGAATAACGATGGAATTTTTACTGGACAAATGGGATAAGAAGTATATTGATGACGTGGCATTTTATGCAAACAATGAGAAGATTGCCTGTAATCTGCGCAATGCATTTCCCAATCCATATACGCGGGAGGATGCCCGGGGATATGTGCTTTCCTGTGCCGCGGACAGTGAAGAACGGCAGTTGTGCAGGGCAATTGTTGTAGATGGGCATGCGGTAGGCAGTATAGGGATTTTCCTGGGGACAGATGTCTATGAAAAGAGTGCGGAGCTTGGATACTGGCTGGCGGAGGAGTTCTGGGGAAAAGGGATCATGAGTGCCGCCGTGGGCCAGCTTTGCCAAGCAGCATTTGAGCGGTTTGATATTGTTAGAATTTATGCAGAACCGTTCGCCCATAATACAGGTTCACGACGGGTTCTGGAGAGGAACGGATTTACTTTGGAAGGGACTATGAAAAATGGCGTCTTTAAAAACGGAAAGGTGCTTGATTACTGTATGTATGCCTTGATGAAAAAATAAATTTATAAAAATTTAAACTTGAAAATTTAAAAATAATCATATATAATCTTAAATGATTAGAAATACGCGTATAATGGTTCAGCGTGAGATCAGGCCAGATCTCACGCTTATTTATTTTACCGAAAACCGGTGTGGTAAAAATGAAACAGCTAATATCAAAAACGAATAGGAGTGTAAAAATGGAATTTTATATGAAACTACCAAGAAATAAAAAAGAATTTGCGTTATTCATGGCTGTTATTTCTATAATATCAGTTAATATAATTGCACCGATTATAACCTGCTTTGAAGCCGGATTTCATCTGCATGTATGGGCGGATGCACTTCAAATAATGCCTTTCATATGGCTGAGTGTAATTGCCCTTGTACTGCTTACTTATAAACCGGCAGAGTATCTGACGGCAAAAATTGTAGACAAAGACGACAGCTTTAGTTCACATATTGTTGTCAATATATTGTGCACAGTATTTTTAATGTCCATTTTTCTGACCGTAATCGGAACTTGGATCGGGAGCCGTTCATTGACATTGGAGCCGATTAGAATGTTTTTTTATAAATGGCCGCGTAATTTTACAATATCATTCGCGGTTGAGCTTTGTATTGCACAGCCTATAGCGAGGTTAGTTATGCTGAAAATGCATAGTTTGCAAGAAGCAGCGATGAAGAATTAAGCGATAAAGCTGGCCAATTAACCGGAATAGAGGTATATATTTAAAAAAAACCACCACACTAAACCATAAAAGAGAAAGAAGGCGGAAAGTGTGGAAGAGCAGACAATCAAACTATTAGAGGAATGCAGCAAGGGCTGCAAGATGGGAACGGACAGTATTGAACAGGTCAAGGATTACATCACAGATGAAGACTTGTGGAATGTAATCGAGAAATACGACGGTAAATACAAGGAGCTGGATAAAGAGATTGCCGGACTTCTTAAGGAAGAGGGCAGGCCGGATCAGGAACCGGGGAAAATGGCGTCTGTATTTTCCTGGATTACCACGGAAATGAAATTGATGATAAAGGATGACAGCCGGCAGATTGCAAAACTAATGATGGATGGCTGTAATATGGGAATCCAGTCCATCAGTGAAGCAGTCAACGAAAACCCGGAGGCATCAGGGGAGAGTAAATCCGCGGCCAAAAAACTGGTGAAAGAGCTGGAAGACTTCATGAAGGAGCTCAAGCCATTCTTATAAAATAGGGACTTGGCGGTGAACTTTAATTTTCGGCGCAGATGGAGGCGCTCCAGGAAGAATCAGCCGGAGAGGCAGCGGCATATACAGCTCCAGTGCTGCCACGGCATACTTGTCGTTAAGCGTCCCCATCCGCGCCAACACAAAAGCTCATCGGATTTGTCCCAAAGTCCTTGACGAAGTTCTTTTTAAGAGCATATAATGATAGAAACTGAACCCGACATGCCGCGTCCAAAGGCGGAATTCGTTGGGTCTTTTGT
The DNA here is from genome assembly GCF_009680135.1 of Eubacterium sp. BIOML-A2. Lineage (NCBI taxonomy): Bacteria > Bacillati > Bacillota > Clostridia > Eubacteriales > Eubacteriaceae > Eubacterium > Eubacterium sp. BIOML-A2. The sequence continues at coordinate 5,678 of NZ_WKZK01000002.1, read as the reverse complement.
TTATCTCCAGGTGCGGTTTATTGGAGCGTGTCTGGAAAAAACACACTGGGGTTATCAAAATGTGCGGGAGGATACAAGAGATGAAAAGAATGACATTGGGAACCAGCAGCCTTGAAGTTCCGGTAATCGCTGCGGGGTGCATGAGAATTAACAGCCTGGATCAGGAAGGCCTTGAGGAGTATATTAATAAATGCATGGAACTGGGGATGAATTTTTTTGATCACGCAGATATCTACGGAAACGGTAAATGCGAGGTTCTTTTTGCCGAGGCATTTGAGAGAACGGAATTCAGGCGTGAGGATATCATACTGCAGTCCAAATGCGGGATTATTCCCGGAGTTATGTATGATTTTTCCAAGGAGCATATTATAAAATCCGTAGAAAACAGTTTGAAAAGGCTGAATACGGATTATCTGGATATTCTGTTGCTTCACCGCCCGGATGCCCTTATGGAGCCGGAAGAGGTTGCAGAGGCCTTTGACCTGCTCAATGCATCCGGTAAAGTAAGAAATTTTGGAGTATCGAACCATAAACCGATGCAGATCGAACTATTGAAAAAGTATGTGAAGCAGGACATTGTAACAGACCAGTTACAGTTCAGTGTTCCCTTCTCAAATATGATCGCTAATGGAATGGAAGTCAATATGCTGACGGATGGAGCGATAGACCGTGACGGAAGTATCCTGGATTACTGCCGTCTAAAAGACATGACAATTCAGGCATGGTCTCCGTTTCAGTACGGATTCTTTGAGGGTGTGTTCATAGGTGACGATAAGTATCCCGAATTGAACCAGCTGCTGGAAGAGCTGGCAGAGCGCTATGATGTCACTCCGACAACCATAGCAACATCCTGGATCTTAAGGCATCCGGCCCATATCCAAATGATTGCGGGTACAACGAACCTGACACGCCTCGTGGAGATTGCGCTGGGAAGCGAAATTATCCTGACGCGTGAAGAGTGGTATGAGCTTTATCTGAATGCGGGGCATATACTGCCTTGATGGGAGGTACTTGGAATCGTCAGATGAAACAAGGTATATAAGAAAAAGACAGAAAATGCAGCCGCATTTTCTGTCTTTTTGCTTGATATTATTCATCGGCACAAAATTCCGTCCGCCTGATACCTTTAAGAGATCTCTCCATGGAGTTCCTGCAGTGATTTTACATCTCCGCGGCCGTGCTCTTTTATGTATTTGATTCCCTTTGCTGTTGTGCGTGCCGCCGCCATGGTAGTCATATAAGGAATCTTAGCTTTGATTGCGGCCTTTCTGAGGTAGCTGTCGTCATGGACGCTGTCTTTTCCCACCGGGGTATTGACAATCAAGTCGATTTTTCCATTGGTTATCAAATCCAGGACGTTTGGCCTGCCTTCGTACATTTTCTTTACCTTCTCCGCCTCGATCCCGTTTTCACGGATGAGGTCATAGGTGGTTCCCGTAGCAATGATTTTGAAGCCGTCCTCTGCGAAGCTTTTTGCGATTTCTACGACTTCAGGCTTGTCTTTTCTGCTGACGGAGATCAACACGGTTCCCTCCAGCGGCAGCCTGGTCTGGGTTGCCTCCTGGGCTTTATAGAATGCCTCTCCGTAGGATGAGGAAAGTCCGAGAACTTCGCCCGTGGAACGCATTTCCGGCCCGAGTACCGGGTCCACTTCCGGGAACATGTTGAACGGGAATACAGCTTCTTTGACGCCGTAATTCGGAATGTTCTGCTCCCTGAGTCCGGCTACCGGCGACGGCCTGCCTGTAATCTCGGAAGTAATGATGTCAGTAGCCAGAGGTACCATGCGGATATTGCATACCTTAGATACGAGCGGTACGGTTCTGGATGCGCGCGGATTTGCTTCCAGGACGTAAACTTTACCGTTTTCGATTGCATACTGCATGTTCATAAGACCCTTGACATGCATTTCTTCGGCAATCTTTCTTGTATATTCTTTAATTGTTTTTACATTTTCATCTGAAATATGTACGGACGGGATGATGCATGCTGAGTCACCGGAATGCACGCCGGCAAGTTCGATATGCTCCATAACCGCAGGTACAAATGCGTGAGTGCCGTCACTGATTGCGTCCGCTTCGCATTCCAGCGCATGGTTCAGGAAACGGTCGATCAGGATCGGTCGGTCCGGAGTAACTCCAACGGCCGCAGCCATATAATTTGCCGTGCTTTCATCGTCATACACGACTTCCATGCCCCGTCCGCCCAATACGTAAGAAGGACGCACCATAACCGGATATCCGATACTCTGTGCAATGGAAATTGCTTCTTCTACATTGACGGCCATTCCGGATTCCGGCATCGGGATTTCCAGTTTTTCCATCATTGCACGGAACAGGTCGCGGTCCTCTGCAAGATCGATCACGGACGGAGCGGTTCCGAGGATTTTTACGCCGTTCTTTTCCAGGTCTGCTGCCAGGTTCAGAGGGGTCTGCCCCCCAAACTGAGCAATTACGCCCAGCGGTTTTTCCTTTTTGTAAATGCTTAAGACATCTTCCAGCGTCAGCGGCTCAAAATACAGCTTATCGGAAGTGTCATAATCAGTGGAAACAGTCTCTGGATTACAGTTTACGATAATGGTCTCGAATCCCAGTTTTTTCAGCGCCAGTGAGGCGTGTACGCAGCAGTAGTCGAACTCAATTCCCTGTCCGATTCTGTTCGGGCCGCCGCCGAGGATCATAATCTTTGGCTTTTCGGTGCTGACGGGATTTTTATCCTCTGCGTTGTAGGTGGAATAGTAGTAGGCGCTGTCTTCGGTGCCGCTTACGTGCACGCCTTCCCAGGCCTCTTCTATGCCGATCTCAATCCGGCGGTTCCGGATATCAGCCTCCGGGATCTCCAGGATCTGGCTCAGATACTTATCAGAGAAACCGTCCTTCTTGGCTGCGGTAAGCTTTTCATCGGAGGGAAGTTTTCCTTTTTCCTGATGAAGCGCTTCTTCCTCCTCCACCAGTTCTTTCATCTGTTCGATGAAATATGTCTTTACCTTGGTTATTTCGTGAATTTCTTCTATGGATGCACCCTTGCGCAGAGCTTCATACATGATAAAATGCCGTTCGCTGGACGGAGTAATCAGAAGCTGCAGCAATTCTTCTTTTGTCTTCTGGTCAAGATCCTTCGCATGGCCCAGTCCGTAACGGCCGGTTTCAAGGCTTCGGATGGCTTTCTGGAACGCTTCTTTATAAGTTTTGCCGATGCTCATGACTTCGCCAACGGCGCGCATCTGCGTTCCGAGCTTGTCCTCCACGCCTTTGAACTTTTCAAATGCCCAGCGGGCGAATTTGATGACAACATAATCTCCGTCCGGAACGTATTTGTCCAGGGTACCATATTTGCCGCAGGGAATGTCTTTCAAAGTCAGCCCTGTTGCCAGCATCGCGGATACAAGCGCAATCGGGAAACCGGTTGCCTTTGATGCAAGCGCTGAGGAACGGGATGTCCTCGGGTTGATCTCGATGACAATGATTCTGTCACTGACGGGATCGTGCGCAAACTGTACATTCGTACCGCCGATAACCTGTACGGACTCTACAATCTTGTAGGCCTGTTCCTGGAGACGCTTCTGGCACTCCTCAGAGATCGTGAGCATAGGTGCGGAACAGAAGGAATCTCCGGTATGCACGCCAAGAGGATCGATATTTTCGATAAAGCAGACGGTAATCATGTTATTTTCTTTGTCACGGACAACTTCCAGCTCCAGTTCCTCCCAGCCCAGGATGGATTCTTCTACAAGAACCTGTCCCACAAGGCTTGCCTGAAGGCCGCGGGCACATACGGTCTTTAATTCATCTTTGTTGTATACAAGACCGCCGCCGGCTCCGCCCATCGTGTAAGCAGGGCGAAGTACAACCGGGTAACCAAGTTCATCTGCAATACTGAGGGCCTGTTCAACAGAATAAGCAACTTCGCTGCGCGCCATCTCAATGCCAAGTTCATTCATTGCTTTCTTGAATTCGATCCGGTCCTCACCGCGTTCGATTGCATCGACCTGAACACCGATCACCTCAACATGGTATTTATCCAGAATCCCTTTTGCAGCAAGCTCCGAACATAAATTCAGTCCAGACTGGCCGCCAAGATTGGGAAGCAGCGCGTCGGGACGTTCCTTTGCGATAATCTGTTCAAGTCTATCCACGTTCAGTGGTTCAATGTAAGTGACGTCCGCTGTTTCAGGATCGGTCATAATAGTTGCCGGGTTGGAGTTGACCAATACAATTTCATATCCTAACTTTCTCAACGCCTTACAAGCCTGAGTACCGGAATAATCAAACTCGCAAGCCTGGCCGATGATGATTGGACCGGACCCAATAATCAGTACTTTGTGAATGTCTGTTCTCTGTGACATACCTTGCCCTCCTGTGTATTTTAAAATAATTTTATTTAATAGGCTTAACCTGTCAAAGTACATTATAGTAGAGAAGGGGGGAAGAAGTAAAGCAATTTATTAATAAGATGAGGGGGATATCCAAAAAAAATTGGAGATTTGTTGGCGGACTATCGTTTTGCGGGCGGGTGAGGGCGCGAAATGAAGGGAGAGCTTATTGAATCGTTTGGTGGTACGGTAGTCCCGGTAGATGCATATGGGCTGTGGTTTCGGGGACTTTGCGGCTTTTCGGCGTTTTATTCGTCTACAGGGCTGAAGCCTGTGGACGAATCTTTGGAGGAGATGGCGGACGGGGATGTAAAGTGTGGATGTTTTAGGGGATGTTAGAACGGGGTATGAAGAAGTTTAAGGGGCTGTTATAATGGATATGGCAGAAGTATTAATAAAATAAAAAATTAAATTTCTATTGACTTTGACGCAGCGTCAACTGCTATATTCAAGTTACGGCAGGAGGAAACGAATATGGAATATAGTATTAGAGAATTATCGGAAATCGCGGGTATCAGTGCACGTACTCTGCGCTACTATGACAAGATCGGCTTACTCAAACCTTCTTGTGTAAGGGAATCGGGCTACCGCTATTATGGTGAGACGGAGCTGGAGCTGTTGCAGCAGATTCTGTTTTACAAAGAGCGGGGGCTGAAGCTGGAGCAGATTGCGGCGATCATTCAAAGTGACGACTTTGATGTTATGGCCGCACTCCATGAACATCTAGAGGAGCTGGAACTGCAGCAGGCCAGGTTGGATAATATGATAACTGCCGTTAAAAAGACAATTGCGTCAATGAAAGGAGAAATTATAATGAGCAACGCAGAAAAATTCGAATCATTCAAAACGGAAATGATAAAGAGCAATGAGGAAAAATACGGAGAAGAGATCCGCAGTAAATACGGGGAGAATGCGGTGGAAGAATCTAACAAGAGGATGCTGAATATGACAGAAGAAGAGTATAGCCGTATGACAAGTCTGGAGAAGGAAATCCGCGAGGAGTTAAATGCAGCTGTGAAAGCCGGAGAAAGCCCGGAAGGCGAAAAAGCCCGGCACATCGTGCGCCTTCATAAGGAATGGCTGGGGATGAACTGGAAGCAGTATACCCCGCAGGCGCATATCGGGATAACCGAAATGTATGTGGCGGACCCGCGGTTTACAGAATATTATGATAAAGACATAGCTGGCTGCGCAGAATTCCTCAAGAAGGCGGTTCTTTGCTGGGTTGGGCGGGGGTAGAGGAGGGGTACCTGCCTGAGATGGCGGATGCGTCGGCAGAGGGAATCCATGCCGACGCATCCCCCCT
>NZ_WKZK01000029.1:0-59489 GCF_009680135.1 Eubacterium sp. BIOML-A2 | reverse complement strand
GTGCAAACAGCCACTTTCTGCGGCCAGCAGGGCCGCATTTCCCGGCCAGTCAGGGCCATATTAAACGGCCAGTTTTAGAAATCGGCAGGGCAGAGAGGGGGCTCCGCCCTGCTAATCAGTATCGAGCCTTGTCCCAGAAGGCTATGCTTTCTCAATCAGTACGGTAAATCCTGTAGTCAACCTGCGCCGGATTCCGTCAAGCTTGCCGTAGCATTCCTTCTCATCACTCAGCTGGTTCCCCCATTCATCTGGAGAATACTGGCAGGTGAAGAGGGTGGAGGTCCCAAGGTCATCCCGAAGTTTTATGAGATGGTACAGGATCTTGATCCCTTCCTCGGAATATCGGCTGATAGCGAAGTCATCAATGAACAGCAGCTGAATCCGTGCATAGTACCTGATCCTCTTACGGTACTTGTTCAGATCTTCCTGCCGGTTGAGAACAATCAGTTCGTCCAGCAGGTCGCTATAGTCTACAAACTTACAGCGGTAATTACGCCTGCATGCTTCCACACAACAGGCAGACAGGAAATAGGACTTGCCAGCACCGGTGACTCCATAGATCCCCACATTCTGCCGGTTCTCAGCGAAGTGGAATTTCAGGACCTGTTCAACAGTGGCATCATTATAGATGCGCCCGTAACCGGTTTTCAGATTCTCCGCCACAGCCCCCTTATTGATCAGGCTGCTGAGCCGCAGATTGGTTTCAAACCGCTTATTGAGGGTTTCTATGTATTGAGGCTCCAAGACCTCACGAAGGAACTGCAAAGCGGTATAGCTGCCGAATTCAGGGCTTTCAGACAGTTCTGCGAAACGCTGGGCGGCTACCGGCAGGGATAGTGTGTCCAACATCTCATAAATATCGGTAGTCTCATTCTTCATGACCGGCCTCCGTTTCCTGACGCTTCAGCAGGTTCTTAAGGGAATACTTGCTGTCGTCATCTTTGTAAGTACCGGATACGGCTATTGCAGCATCTTCGTTGGGTTTGCTCTGTGACGTTGTACTCTGCGATGGCTCCTTATGGTAAGTTGAGATTGTGTTACAGATATAGGAATAGTTGCATTTCCCAGCCAAAACGGCGTCTTTACAGCAACGTTCCAGGGCTTCCGGCGAGTACTTTTCCGCATACCGCAGAATCCCAAAGCAGCTTCGGAATGACTGCACCGGATAAGCGTATTTCCGAATGACGGCATCGATCAATGCACGGGTGCTGGGGCCGATAGCAGACGCTTTCTGCTGGAAATAAGGCACAGTCCAATAGCCATAGTCTTTGTATTCGGCGGGCATATCCGAAGGGATGATCACCCAGTCTTTCGGTGTATAGCTGCGCTTATGTGTCCGGATGAGGTCACCCTGTTTATTATAGACATAGATTTCTTTTTCGCCTGCCCGGATCTCAAGTTCCTGTCGAAGATATTTCCGGGGCATGCTATAATGAACCTTGTCGAAGGTGAAGGAGAAATCTTGTGCTACTTTAACAGTCTTTCGTTCAAGGTATTCGAAGCGGTTGGTCGGAAGAGGCAGAAGAGTCTCCTTCTCTTCTGTTGTAAAAAGATCGTACCGGGAATAAGTGAGTCCTTCAAAAGGCTTCTGGTTCTCGGCATCCACCTTTTCCATCAGGACACGGTTTAAATCATCCAGTGAATAAAAGACTATATCCTCCATGTCCATGAGGATGTGCATGGTAACGATCTTTACGTGCCCCTCTACAACCGGTTTCCAGCGGGGTGATTTTACCTTGGCGGGGGTTAAAACCGTATTGTTATGCTCTGCCCATGCCTGGAAATCTTTATTCAGGACAGGGCTGACCCAGTCCTTATTCCGGGCAACCGCCACCTTACAGTTATCCGGCGTAATTGTCGGAGTCACGCCGCCAAAATAGGCCAGAGCGTTATTATTTACCCGGATCCAGTTCCTGATATCACATTCCGTCATGCCTTCGGCATAAAAGTAATCACTGTAGGTGAGGGCTGCAATAAAGATGGTGACCTTTGTGGTCTCTTCCGGGTTCCGGCGGTTATGCAGATAGAGCTGCTTTCCCGCATAATCCAGCTCGAGATTGACACCGGGATAACGCTGGATGTGGAAGGTCAGCTGTTTGGAATCAGCCCATTCGCTGTAACGCCTGCAATACTGGCGATAGCTCATTGGCTTCTTCCCGTCTACGACACCTATGGCATTGTATTTCTGCCACAGATGCTTCAGGGTCTCCCCTTTGCGGGCCAGAGCTTTATAGACAGCTTCCTTGTTAAAATCCCGATAGAGGAGTCGATCCGCCGATACACCAGGCTTTTTATAAAGCATGCTTTCGATGTATTCATTCGTGACATCTGCCGGTAAAGGGTACGAGAGCTCCGGATTCTCTCTGAAACGCTTCAGGAACTCGTTGACAGTTGTTTTGCTGCAGTCGCCACAGCTTTCGGCGATCTCGCGGCCGCTGAGATGATTCACAAAGTGAAGTCTCAATACTCTTTTGTAGTCCATAATGGAACCTCCAGTTATAATATTTCTCCTTGAACAGGAGATGCTTATATTATAACTGGAAATTTTGGCCGTTTAATGTGTCCTTGGCTGACCGCCATTTAAGTTCCAGGGTGGCCGCCGAATATGGCACAGGTGGCCGTTTTGGCTGGCAATCTGCATATAGACCAGATTGTATTTTCTGTATTAGAAAAACAGACAGAAAAAAGCGGGAAACAATATTATCGGACACTTATGCACAGGTTGAAGAATGTGCTTGAGAGATATGGGATACAATTCATACTTGAAACAGGATACGGCAGGGCCAGGATTAAATCTCTACATTTTACCTGTGAATATTATGAATACCTGAAAGGAAAAAGAGATTTATTCCAGGGGACTTTTATGGGAACTTATTTATGGGCAGAGGATGCCAATGCTTTTATGACGAGAGAAAGCAACCGGGTAGTTGAGTAAATGCAAGCTGATATAATTAGCCAGATTTGCTGAAAAATTCTGGTGTGATTCGAAAAGAATTTGGCGGGATGAAAAAAAATTGTTTTTTATGAAATATCTATAACTTAGAGTAACGGTTGAGTAACGGTGCCTATTGTATAATATGAAAGAGGGAGTCGTTATTCATTTTTAAATAGTTTTAATTTACGGTATCCTTCATAGGGGTACCGTTTTTTTACCTTAAAAGGATCTGATAATTGAGGGGTTGGGGAGTTCAAGTGGGCTTGCCCACTTTGTTATTTTAGTAAATCTATAAAGAGAGGACTTACATAATTATGGAACGGCAAAAGAAAAAAAGAGGACTGGTTGGTACTATTATAGGCATTATATTATGCATTATTTTAATTCCGATTATTATCATCAATATAATTTTAATTGTTAACACATATATTCACCCGGAAAATATACCGGGAGTGTTTGGAATGCGTCCGGTAATTGTACTTTCTGGTTCGATGGAACCGGAATTCATGTCCGGTGACCTGATATTTATACAAGACGGAGATGTAGAACAATTAAAAGAAGGCGATATTATATGCTATATGGAAGACGGAGCTGCAGTGACTCATCGGATTGAAGCAGTGACCGAAGAAAACGGAGCTGTTCGTTATACTACACGAGGGGATGCCAATAATACAGACGACCAGAAGCAGGTAGAACAAAGTCAGATACAGGGCATTTATAAGGGCAGAAAAATCTCAGGGGCAGGCGATGCGGTCATGTTTATGCAGTCGACTACAGGAATGATCCTTTTTATTGTATGCCCTATAGTCCTTTTGATTCTGTGGGATATCATATATAGAAGAAAAATAGACAAAGAGGAACGAGAAGAAAGAGGGCGCCTTGAGAAGGAATTGGAAGAGCTGCGAAAAGCGCAGAAGTAAGTAAGATGTATTTCACTGGGGGACTAGTATGCTGGCTGTTTGATATAGGTCAGCACACAGGGCACAGGAGTCCTGTCAGGTGATTACATATAGCTGAGGGTCTCAGCAAAACGCTGCAGGCGATAAAGGGAATTATCGTTGCAGTCAGTCAGGGGAGGCAGGAGACTGCGCGGAATTCCCTAATCATTATGGATAAGGAGGAAACAAGATGAAAAAAAGATTTAACTTTGGGCGCCTGGGCGCTTTGGCTCTGGCACTCACATTAATCACCACATGTCTTACAGGCGGAACATTGGCCAAGTATACTAGTTCGACTGTAGGTACAGGAACTGCTACAGTTGCTAAGTGGGCCGTTGTGCTCAAGGCTAATGGTACAAATCAAACGAGTGAAACATTTACGTTTGACTTGACCGATACTGGGATAAACAAGAGTAATGTTGTCGACAAAAAGATTGCTCCTGGTTCGACAGGTTCAATTCCGATTGAAATTGATGCTGCTGGAAGCGAAGTCGCAGCAACTTTATCTTATACTATTGACAAGTCTGCTATAGGGACTGTGCCAATTAAGTTTTATACTGATGAAAATTTAACAACGGAAGTTAACTGGGTGGAAAATAAGCTAAGCGAAAGTAAAGAGATGACGAAAGAGGCAACAGGCGATGCCACTAAACTTACAAAAACAATATATTGGAAATGGGTTACTGAGAATGATAATCAGGACACAGCAAAAGGCAGTACGGAACCTGCGGATAAAGGAACTATTACAATAACTTTAAAGGCTGAACAAAAAATTGAATCTCCATCAACCCCATAACAATATCCCCTACCACCTGTGCCAGTGGATATTTAAACCGAGGGCTTCCAGCCCTCGGCAAAGGGAATTTTAACACCGTTAATGTTCCCTTTGCCGTAGGCTGGAAAGTGTTTCTACAATTTACAAAGCAAACATTTCGTCTATACCGGAAAGGAGCGTCTGAACATGAGTGATTTATACACACAATTAAATACCAGTACTCCGGATCCGGAAGAAAAAAAAGGCCGCAAATGGCGGATTCTTTTATTTATACTTTTCATTTTCATGATTATAACAACCGGTTTTGCAGGATACATTTTGGGCAAGGGAAGCCGTTTCTCAGATAATATGACAGGAAAAGCAATTGATACCATCCATGTTACCCAGCCGGGAGCTAAGATCCATCTGGGGGGCAAGATATTCTACAGCGACGGTTCTCCCTATGCGAAAGGAACGGTTCAGATTCATAGTGAGCCAAGGAAGACGATAACGGATGATTTTGGTGCGTTTGTGTTTGAGAATACAGAGGGCGGCTCCCATACGCTTAGTATTATTGACAGTAAAGGGAATGTACTTGCCGAGAGAGAAGTCAATATCAGTAAGGAGGAGATTGAGGAGGGGGCAAGGATAAGCCTTCTTAAGGATGACACATATCAGGTGGAGGTTGCCGTTGATATTAAGTATCTCGAGATACAGGTCATGATTCTGAAAGAAGACGGCAGGCTATATATCAATCCGGATAAAGTGACTTATCTGACAGAGGATGGAATTGTAGTATCCCCGACGGGAAAGGCAGATATCAGATCTGGCGTGGTAGTAACTCCGGTGGGGAATGTGATTACAACAGACGGAACGATTATCTGCGGAAGCGGGGATAAGGCAAACCATAAGGTCATAATACCATCCGGCAGTCTGACGAATATGGAGGATGGAACCATCCAGGCTCCGGACGGAACACAGGTGCGGCCGGACGGGACTGTGATTCATAATGACACTGTGATATATACAGGAGGTACCTCTATGACCCCGGATGGAAACAAACAGGAGCCGGGGGAGGGCGGATATCAAATTTTAAGCGATGCTAATAAAGTATTGCAGGTACCTATAGGGAAAGATACTGAGAAACTGATAGGCGCCAATAAGGAGCCGCCATCCCGAGAGAATCAGGGGACAAATGTCAACAATCAAGGCGGAAATAATTCCGTTGGCAGTACCATAGGGGCGAATCCTCCATCGAATGATACGGCAGGTTCAGGCACAACAGGCTCTGATACACCGGGAACCGGTACGCCGGAACCAAATATGCCGGGTAACGACGATCCGGGAACGTACACCCCGGACCCGGATATTCCAGATCCAGATGTTCCGGGGCCAGATGTCCCAGACCCGGATGTCCCGGGGCCAGATACTCCGAAACCGGATGAGCCGGACAATGGAGTAAAATTTGCCGGGGGAACAAGCGAGCAGCTGATGACTGCGTGGGAACAAGCAACGGAGATTGATCTATTCTATAACCGGACGGCGGGGCAGGATGATGTGACGCTGCTTTCACCAGGAGCGGAAGGGTACTATCTGTTTCGTATAAATAACGACAATCATTTTTCTGTTTCCATTGACCTTGCTGTCAGCGAGAAGGATCTGCATCTGCCTTTGGAATTTGCAATTGCAGATTCCAGGGGGAATCTTCTCACATCCTGGCAGGCGGCAGCAGGCAAGGAAGAAGTCTATACAGATAAGATAACCCTGAAAAAGAGGGGAGAGGAGATTTACCAGATTAAATGGCGGTGGCCCTATCATACAAGCGATGAACAGGATGCGGCAGATACCATGATCGGAGTGATTAAGAACCATTCCTACACAGTGAACCTGCACATTAGGGCAGTACAGCAATGAATCGTGCAGTAAAAACGGTAAAGGGGATCATTTTGATCCTGTGGGGGCTTGTATTGGTATTAATAATGTATTGGGCGGCTATACAGCATGTATCAGGAGAACAGACGCCGCAAATACTTGGATTCCGGCTGGCAGCAGCAGGTTCGGGCAGCATGGAGCCGGTATTTTCCTCCGGTGATCTGAACATTTACCGGAAAGCTCCCTCATATCAGGTTGGAGATATCGTATTATTCCAGCAGGATGGGAGCCTGATTACTCATCGGATTATAGAGAAAAAGGATGGACAATTCCAAACCCGCGGAGATGCAAATAATACTGCGGATCAGGAAATGGTGCCATATGAGAATGTTTTGGGAAAGTTAATCCTGGTTCTCCCGCACCTGGGGAATGTGGTGCTGTTTTTGAAAACGCCCCCCGGAATGCTGCTTATGACAGCAGGCATACTTGTAATCATATGGGTGCCTCATCTGAGGAATAAGAAAGATGAATAATACAGTTTATACAATACCGAGGATTGATACCCGCATAGAGAGGAGGAGCAGATGGATCGTAATCAGAATAAACGCTGGGCAGCCAGTTATCTGCTCTGTTTTACGATGGCTTGTACGCTTGTACTTGGAATCACTTATGCCCGTTACCGATCTTCTGTAACGGGTACAGGGACAGCAAGCGTCGCCAGGGTTGCACTGGACAGTAAGGCCGATCTGAGCAGCATATTACAAAGGATGACGCCAGGAGACAGCCGTAATATAGACATATCTGTTTCTAATGTAAAGGATGGCAGAACCAGTGAAGTTACGCAGGATTATTCCATCATCATTAATACAACGGGAAATTTGCCGCTTGTATATGAGCTGGCCCAAAAGAATTCCACTGGAGCGGGGACGTATGTAACAACCAGTACCATTCCAAAAAGTGACGGAAACTCAAGAGCCTGGAGCGGTGGACAGATGCCCCATAGCGAAAATACAGTACATGAATATACATTAACTGTTAAGTGGCCAACAAATTCAACCGATGCCAGTTATGCCGATGAGATCGATAAGGTGACTCTGACAGTTGATTCAAAACAGACACAAAATAAATAGATTTCAGAATAAGGAGGCGCAGGAATGAAAAAGATGAATATAGATCTTAATGATAAAAATTACCGATTTCCGGCGCTTTTTATCGTGACAGCTTTCATACTTGTCATTACCGCTGGGATTACATTTGCACGGTATGTGCTTCAGGAAAACCACAGCGGGGCTGCGGAGGCTGAAGCGTTTTACTTTACCAGTGATTTCCTGAAAGAAGTATCAGAAAATAAGGTTTATCATATAGATCCTAAGGCCGGCAGCTTTGATATTACATTCTCTAATTCTGCTGATTCGAAGCGGATCACACAGAAAGCTATTACTTTTGATATCAATGTTGAAGGGGGAACACTAACTAGTGCAGAAAACCTGATACTGAACGGAAGTAGTAAGGACGAGGAAAAGGTCACGATCACCCCTGATCCGGGCTCATCTAAAGTGACGGTAACTGCATCTTCCAGTACACCATATAAGAAGACTCTAAAGGCTGAATTTGTGTTGGAACCTGGCAATCAATATTCTATTGAGGATGCGGAAAATAACCGGGCAGCTGTTCTAACGATTACATGTGTGGAAACGCCATCGGATGGGATTACTCTTATTGTACCGTCAGGTGTGATACCAGACGCTGCGAATACGATGATCACCAAGGAGCAAGATGGAAGTTTCAAGTTCAGCCCAAAAGAATCGGGGGTATATACATTGGTATTACTGAAAAAAGAGGTGGAAAAGAATCTATCCAGACCAGAAAAAGACTTTGAAGAGGCTGACAAAATTGATTTAACAGCGGGGGAAGCACAATAAACAAAGAGGGGGATTTTGGCCTGCTTGATGGAGGGAGTGTCATGAGGATGAAGAATCATAGAAAACAAATTAACCCGGGAGGACACAGGCATTCATTTTTGACCATTGTGCTTATTCTATGCCTGCTGCTAAACTCCACGGGCCTTAACTTCATACCGGTCTATGCAGCACAAGACAGTCCGTCTCCAATCGACGTGGGGGGCGGGGTATCCGCTGTACTTCAAGAGGGAGTCCTTACCCTTTCAGGAGAAGGAAGGACAGATGACTATAGCACTGAAACTGCGCCATTTTTGCCTTATGCAGGTGAGGTACATACTTTAGTTATTGAGAATGGTGTAACATATATTGGAGCGTATCTATTCTATGGACTGGGGGAACTTGGCGGCGAACTGACATTGCCCGGCAGTATTACAGGCTTTGGAGATTATGCATTTGCCGGAGAGCAGTTAGAGTCCGCCCCTAAATTTACAGGAATAAAGAATGAATTCGAAAGCGCAGAAATAGAAGACCCCGTTCAGTCTGATGGAGAACTTGAACCGGATCTTCCTGAAAATGGAAGTGACACTGCCTTGGAGGGAAACAACAGCGAGACGGAAGTAACGGTACCTTCCGAAGAGGTGGTGCCGCCGGAAGATGTGGACGACGGATCTGCTGGAGATTTGATATTGCCGGAAGATAATGCAGAGGAATACAAGGAATCTTCACCAGAGGACTCAGAGGGAGAAAAATTATCCGGCGAAACAGCAAATTATACAATTTCAGACGAACAGTCATTACCGAAGGAGGATGCAGGAGAAGAAGTTACTCAGGAAACAGCCTCTCAGGAATCCGCCTCCCAGGAAGCTGTCTCTCAGGAGCCGGTTCTCCGGCAAAAGGATGCCGTACTGAGCGGACAGCCTGCGGATAATATCCGAACCAAAGTTATAATGCAGCAGGAGATTGATCATCCGGAAACCCTTTTCGTAACGGGGCAGGATGGATATGTAATATGCAGGAATGAAAACACGACATTTGCAGAGAGTGCACGGGCAGCTGGATATAGGGTTTCAGATACAGCTGAAAATGAGGAACAGAAAGACCCGGAGGAGAAGGAATCCCTTCTTACAGAAACGCCAGAGCCGGCGGCGTTGTATTCCAAAGCAGCTGTTGCAGCAGAAGAGGTATATTGTGTATATGTGAATCAGGAAAGTGGAGATGATAACAAGGATGGTACGGAAAGCCTGCCATTTAAATCATTGACCAAAGCAGCAAAATACCTGATGGAGAAGAACCTAAACGGGACAGTTGAGACAAATAAAATTATACTTCAGGCAGATTACGATATGGATCAAGCTGATGATTCAACTGAAAAAAGCGGTGGGATACTAGGTGGAACTCCAGTGAATGTTACTATTTGCGGGAGTACTCAGCAAATAAGACTAAAAGGTAGTGGCGAAGATAAGGATAATATAGAAAAAGCTATAGATTTATCTGGAAATCTCAAGCTGGAATCCCTCACACTTGCAACCCTGCAGCATATATATGGATCCGGACATGATATCATTTTTGGTAAAGATGTAACTTCCAAGGGGACATATCTTTACGGGTCTTATAGAACACCTATATCTACCCAAAATGTTAAGGTTGGGAAAATTGAAGTTGAGAGCGGTGGAATTGCCAGAATTGTAGGGTATATCAGGTCTTTTAACACTAATGTTTTGAATGTTAATAACCAGGAAGCTAATATAACCGTAGGCGGTAATGCCATTGTATCCACCATTGTTGCAGGCAGTGCATCAGGAGGCATTGAGAATGCCAATGTAAATATTAATATTGAAGGTGGAATGGTGACTACAGTTATTGGTGGAAACCAAGGATTCACTGCGGTAAAATCTCCATATAGCGGAACTACTAAGATAGAAGTTTCCGGAGGAACTGTAGGGGATATCTATGGTGCAGGAACGGGGAGGAATGCAAGTATTCCTACGTATTTGGGAAACCTGGACATAAAGGTGACAGGAGGAAAAGTAACAAATATCTATGGCGCAGGGTCGGCTGCTTTTGTTAAGAGTGAAGGGGACACAATGTCCTCCGTAAGGATTTCCGCACAGGGAGGCACTATCGGAAATATCTATGCAGCCGGTAAAGGAAATGAAAATGGTGTATCTCTGTATAAAGATGAAAGTACAAACTATACCTTTGCTGAAGAGACTACTCCCGAAAAATTTGGCAGTTTAACAGGATCGGCAAGTATAACCGTCGGGGGCAGCGCTATAGTAGAGGAAAATATTTATGCCAGCGGTTCGGGTGACAGTGGAACAATTACGGGGTATGATGGAGACGGGTTAAAAAGCAATGCCTATTTGAAGGGCACGGCAGAAATAACTGTCAATGGAGGAACGATTAATGGCAGCATATATGGTGGAGGGAAAGGAATTGCCCAGTCCGGATATGAAGAGTGTGCACGCGTAGATACTGGTTCAACAGTAAAAATCGCGATTGCCGGCGGTGAAGTGAAAGGTTCTGTTTTTGGCGGCGGAGAGAATGGAAAAGTAAACGGAAATACAGATGTTACAATAAGCGGCGGAATAGTCAGCGGCAATGTCTACGGCGGTAGTAAGAATGCGGTTGTGGAAGGAAAGACGAATGTAACCATAACAAATGGTACAATAGAAAACTCTGTTTATGGAGGTTCACTTGGCAGTCCGGGCAGCAGCCTTGTACTTGGAGGAGCCACCGTTAATATGACAGGCGGCTGGGTGAAAAAAAACCTTTATGGCGGAAGCGAAAAAAGTGATGACGGTGTAGTAGAATCTGGTTCAACTAAGGATATGATCTTTGTCAATTTAACAGGAGGGACTGTTACAAAAAATGTGTTTGGGGGAGGGTATCTAGGAACGGTTTATGGGTCTACCCATGTACATATCGGCATACATGCCCCGGATAAATGTACATATTATAATAACCATGCCGTTGAGAAACCGCAGTTAACCTCGTCTAAACTGCTGGTGGAAGGATCTGTCTATGCAGGCGGCGATTTTGGAGGCGGGGCGGATTATAATGCGATCACTATAACAGGAACATCCCATGTGTATATAGACGGAACTGGGTATAATACAGGGACAGGAAGTACAGAGGAGCCAGATCTGACGATTTCAGGCGGCGTATTTGGAAGCGGGGCATCCTGTGATGCGGGTTCTACCCGCCTTGTTACCCTGGATCATTATGGTGTATTGGATGAAAGTGCGGATAAAACTAATACCACACGTACCTTAGAAGCCATACAGCGTGCGGACAGAGTCCTGTTAATTGAGTCCCATGTACGTTTGAAAGGCAAGTCCGATATAGCAAACAACAACACGACGGCATTATATTCTCTGAACCGTATTGGGGATCATTCGAATCCGGATGTAGGAACTCTTGGAAAAGGCCTGGTGCTCAAGGGTGGCAGTACAGTAATCTTAGACTCAGAAGCAATCGGACTTGGAAGATTCAGCAGCCGTGATAAAGAGGACGGCATAGTTGGGCTGGATAAAGTTGGAAATAAAGATGGTATGACATCGAATAAAGTGTGTTTTGACAGTGGGACGGTATTCCGTGTGGCTGTTGAAAACACAGATAAAAGTTTAGAATATGGAGAGGTTTCTGGCTATGCTTATATGGAGGCAGGAGAGACGGCAGAGGTTTTTGCATACGCCCGTACTAAGACAGAAGAAAAAAATAAAAATGATGGAGGATTTGTAGATCCCCGGAAGACGGATGAAGAAATCCCTTATTACAATGTAGGATCAACATATCGCTATTGGCAAATGAAAAAAGATGCGGGAGCTGTGTCGGAACGAGAGACCGTCCTGACGGCACAGGAACTCAAAGCGGGGGATAGCGGTTATATTGACGGAACATATTCTGTGGCAGAGGGAACGATTGAGCTTCCTCATGCATCCGAACCGACTGTCTATACGATTGAGCAGGTAAGCCTGGTGGATGCCAGTGGTATGACACTGGTTGAAGCAGCTAAGAGCGGTATGGGGAAAGACGATGAATGGTTCACGTCGCAGACCAATCAGGAGTCAGGAGAAAGTATTACGCAGGAACAAGAGAGGAATCTTATTGAAAATAATCCCCTGTCGCATTTTGGTCTTTTTATGAAAGCTGGGGAGGGATTTTCTTCGGATACCGGTAAAAAAGGAAAAGTGGTTTCTGCAAAATCAATTATAGCGGATGATAAGAATACAATCATAAAGACGAGCACAGCAGAAACACAAGAAAATATTATGCCTCAGATTAAGTTTTATCTGACTTATAGCAACAAGGGAATAACCGTCAGTAAAAAGCTGGGGGCAGTAGTGATTCAGATACAAGGGAAAGATAGCAGTGGAAAAATAACAACGATAAACATGAAGGTAGAAATCATTACAAAGGCAGCAGCCCTATCTGACCAGACTATAGATCTGTATGCAACGCAGAGCGGCAGTTATACCGGAAAGCTGACAATTCCGTCAGGGGTAAGCCGGACTTTGCATTTACAAAAGGTTACCAGCGGAAATTCAGAGAGATTTATAAGTTATGACGCCCCAACGATAACCGGGCAACAGTTTGGCATAAGCATGCAGCAGGTACAGTCGTCAGGATGGACAGAGGCGGCGGTTACTAAGCCGTATGATTTAAAATCATTTACGTCAGGCCAGGTGAATATTGGAACTACCGATAGCCGCTATGAAGCTATAATAGAGTTTAATTTGAAAAATGCACCAGGATTTACAGATCAGGAAAGCCCGGATACCGTATTATTAGAATTTGCGGATCAAGCAGGGCAGGTAACCAAGATTACTCTCCATATTTATTGGAAACCGTCTGTTGTATCAAAAGTTCAATTATCGGCAGGTCGGCATTATAATCAGATCGTGAAGGAAGAAAATTCCCCATCTATTTCTTCTAAAAGCGCAGTGACAACCCAGTTTACATTGGGAACTCAGGTACAAATAAATGATCTTTGGCTGGAACTCAGAAATATAGAAAACGGAGATACGAAAATATTTCCGCCCGGCACCAGCCTAACGCTTATAACAAGTGCAGAGTTTTACATTTATACGGTATCGGGAAGTGAAGCGCAGGGTCGAATTCGTTTGTCCGACTTTAAAAGTATGTGGGATGACACAGCATTTACAGGCACTACTGCCGCTGGTGCGGTATGGGACATTATTGTTGATTTCAGTACTGGTACATCAGGGCTGTCCCCGGGAAATTATGGCCTGCGCTTAAGAGAAGATAAAAGCGCCGATTCCCAGGATGATTATTTTACCGTAAATAACAGCATACCTGTGGTGACGATAGCAAATGCACCAACATCCGGTTTATCCAGAGGGGAATATCAATTCACTTTATCTGCATCAGCAAGCGGAGATACCAGGTTTAATGGCAGCGTGTGGGCTGTGCTTGCGCCGGAGGGCGGAACAGAATTTCCGATGGGAACTGTGATACAGTATGAAGAAGGCGGTGAAATGTTTTCATTATATCCCAGAGGAGGAAAGACGTATCTTCCTATGCCAGAATCAGGCAGCAGAGTATTTACCATGAGTACAATGGATACAACAGGGCTGAAGCCCGGACAAATAGGGTTAAAGGCTGCAATCATGCCTGGAGGTGTCAGTGCAGGCGCGTCATGGGAGAGTGTTGGGGGAAGTCTGACTCAGATTACTGTAACAGCTAACCCTGAAACGGCACTTTCCATTGCACTTCTAGGCGATGGAACAAGAGTGGTAAAAGCCGGAGATAAACTGCAATTCAAAGCGGATTATCTGAATGGTATGAATGAGTCAGCGATTAAAGTAGGGGTACAAAAAAAGTCTGGGGAAGCTTATATCGATGCTGCTGCCGAATGGGGCGTGACCGGAAATACAGTGACTGCAGGGACAGGAACTAAGACGATTGACGTAACCGTTGCAGATTCGTCTGCGGCAGGCACCT
This sequence comes from Eubacterium sp. BIOML-A2, assembly GCF_009680135.1. Taxonomy (NCBI): domain Bacteria; kingdom Bacillati; phylum Bacillota; class Clostridia; order Eubacteriales; family Eubacteriaceae; genus Eubacterium; species Eubacterium sp. BIOML-A2. The sequence continues at coordinate 45,122 of NZ_WKZK01000029.1, read as the reverse complement.
ATCGTATCTTGTTCACACTCGGAGACAAGGAAGTGCCATACAATGTGATTGTAGAGTAACGGGCAATATACACGCTAATAGGGCAAAAGGAGCAGACATCAGTTAAAAAGCCACTGAAAACATGCGTCATACGTTGTTTTCGGTGGCTTTTTTCAGGCACTGACATCTTTAGATGGATGATGATCATTTCATGATCCGATTTTGGTTTCTCCATTCCCGGGGAGATATCCCATAAACATTCTTAAAAGCCCTGGAAAAGTGAAGCTGGTTTGCATATCCTACCGCATTACTGATATCGCCGATGGATAATGCAGTAAGCTTCAAAAGCTCAGCAGCCTTTGTCATGCGGTAATTCAGCAGAAACTCCTGGGGGGATTTTCCCACCGTGTCCTTAAATATTTTTCCAAAATAACTTCTGTTCAGCCCGCAGGTAGCGGAAATATCTTCCACAGATATATCATTCTGGAAATTCTGTTCGATGAAAGCAAATGCCTCCCTGATATAAAAGTCACGCAGCCGTCCGCCCTTCTGCATGTGCATGGATGCCGCAGAACGGGTCAGGTAATCCAGAAACAGGTAGAGATGCCCGATCAGATGAAACGGCGTCATATCACCGTGCTGTGCAATATACAGCATCTCATTCATCATTTCCATACGCAGGTCTTTGGAGTGGGCGTGGTAGACCGGGTGATCCCGGCTGAGGCCCGCGATCTCAATGGCTTCTTTTACACGAAGCCCGTCAAATTCAACCCATACATATTCCCAAGGATGTTCCTGATCAGAGATATAGGTATTGATCTGCTGGGGAAAGATCATGAAGCCCTGTCCGCTCTTTATCTGATAAGTCCTTGTCCAGCCCTTTGCGTCGTCGGCCATCAGGACACCGGTTCCGGATATGACATAGTGGAACAGAAAATGGTTGCGGGCAGCGGGACCATAAGAATGGGCCGGTTCACACTGCTCCCAGCCGAACTGATAAAGGCTAAGGTCTACAAAATTTTCGTTGGGAAATACGGAAAATAACATATCGCTCATCAATCAATTCTCCTCTCTGTTTTATACACCGGCTGGATTCTTTTATGAATCTTATTATATACCAAAATGCCGGGTGACTTCAAATAATCCGTAGAAATATAGCATAAAGGTATAAAACCGAAAAAACGCAGCTATTTATAGACGCAATATGCAATGTTATAATATAGTTAGAAACAGGGAAAAGGTTATGGGAAAGGAGTGGTTGTGAGGATGAAAGGAAAAAACAAAAAGATATCCGGCTTGCTTATAATATGCGCAGTCCTGGCGGTTCCAGGGCTTTGGGGGTGCCAGGCAAAAGAAAATGACGATGGGAAAACAATCATAGAACTGGTTCAGTACAAGAAAGAAGGACTGGATGTTTTCGATGAACTGGAGAAGCGGTTCAATGAGACGCATGATGATATAAAACTGAAGATTGAATCGCCAAATGAAGCAATGACTATACTAAAAACCAGATTTGTCAGGGAGGACAATCCGGACATCATTGGGATTGGCGGGGACATCAATTATTCTAACTTTCTGGACGCGGATATGCTGGCGGATGTTTCCGATTTTCCGGGTATCGAGGATATTAAGCCTGCTTATCTGAACATCTTAAAGTCTCTGGAGTTTATACCACAAGACGGTAACTATGGAGTTCCGTATATGGCAAATGCGGCTGGAGTACTGTATAACCGGGAAATGTTCCGGGAGCATGGCTGGGAGATACCAGAGACATGGGAGGAATTTACCGCGCTATGTGAGGAGATCGAGGCGGCGGGTATCCAGCCCTTATACTTCGGCTTTAAAGATACATGGACCTGCCTGGCGCCCTGGAATGCGCTGGCAGTAGATCTGGCCCCTGCCGATGTCTGCCGTAAAGTAAACCGGGGCGAGACAACATTTGAGAATGAGTACAGGGAAGTGTCGGAGAAGATGCTGGAACTTCTGAAGTATGGGCCTGAAGACCCCTTTGCATACGGATACAATGATGCATGTACGGCATTTGCAAACGGCGAATCTGCAATGTATACGATCGGAAGCTATGCAGTCCCCCAGATCCAGTCAGTGAATCCGGATCTGGATATTGACTCCTTTGTTATGCCGGGCAGCAGTAATGCTGATGAGAATATGCTGAACTCCGGGGTGGACCTTCAGTTCTGCGTCATGGAAACCTGCGAGAATAAAGAGGCTGCGTATGAGGTGCTGAGCTTCCTGCTGGAAGATGAGAATGTAGAGCTGTATCTGGAGAGCCAGAATGCGGTTCCTTGTAAAACCGGTGATTTCGAACTGGCTCCGATGCTGGATGGGATGAAGCAGTTTATCGGTGAGGAGAGAATGGCAGATTTCCAGGATCATTATTATCCAAGTGAGATGTCGGTCGATGCGCAGATACAGACTCTTCTTATTCATCAGGATGTGGATGCTTTCCTGAAAAAGTTCGATAAGGACTGGATGCGTTATAACAGAGACATAATACGTAAGGTAGAGGAGTATGAGGCGGCAAATGGTGCCTCCAATCAGCAAGGAGAGGAAAAATGAAGAAAATAAATAGTAAAAAGCAGGCATTTCTGTTGATCACGGTACCGATTATGGCATTGTTTTTCTGTTTTAACACACTGCCCCTGATCATAGGGATTTTCTACAGCTTTACGAATTACAGGGGATATGGTTCGTTTGACTGGGTCGGCCTTCGGAATTATATTGATTTGTTTCAGGACAGCAGGGTTGGTGGGTCTTACCTCTTTACCTTTAAGCTGGCAATTGTAACAACAATCGTGGTTAATATAATCAGCCTTCTTCTGGCATTGGGGCTGAACAGCAAGATTAAAGGGAAAAGCGTACTGCGCGGGATGTATTTTATACCAAAGATTCTGGGAGCACTGGTTGTGGGGTACATTTTTAATTATTTTTTTACTTATATTCTGCCGGTGATTACAAAGGCTGTGGGAGGAAGTGGTTCCAGTATGCTTTCGAGCACAAAATGGGCATGGGCCGCGATCGTGATTGTCTGTGCATGGCAGGCGGTCGCAATGAATACAATCATTTATATTTCCGGACTGCAGACCGTTCCGGAAGATGTATACGAGGCGGGGGCAATTGATGGTGCGACGGGCTTCCATAAGTTTAAGAGCCTTACATTCCCGCTGATCCTTCCGTTTTTTACCATTAACATGGTGCTCTGTATGAAGGATTTTCTCATGGTATTTGACCAGATCATGGCTTTGACAAAGGGTGGGCCGGCACAGAGCACGGAGTCTATTTCCTATCTGATTTACAATAATGGTATGGATGGCGGACAGTTCGGGTTCCAGAGCGCTAATGCATTTGTATTCTTTATTGTGATCGTAGCAATTTCGGTAATCCAGATGAACTTTTTAGGTAAGAAGGAGGAACAGTTATGATGCAGGCGAATGCGAAGGTAAAAATAAAAGAGAGAACAAACTGGCCGATTACCCTTCTTCTGATGATAGGACTTATAACAGTCGCCTTTCCGTTGTATCTTACGATTGTTATTGCATTTAAGCAGCCCTCAGAAATGACCAACAGCGTGGCAGGGATTCTTTCGCTTCCGAAATCCTGGAGCCTGCAGAACTTTGCCGAGGCAATGCGTGTCACAGATTTCTGGCATTCTTTGGGGAACAGTATTATGATAACGCTTGTCACAGTTGTACTGTCCATTGTGATCCATTCCCTGCTTGGTTATGCAATCGGGCGCAATAAGGCACACAGTAAATTCTATAAATTTGCCTATTTATATATTATAAGCGGTATGTTTGTGCCGTTTGCCATTCTAATGATGCCTCTGGTAAAACAGACTGCGCAGTTGGGGATTGCCAACCGTTTTGGGGTGATTGTACTCTATGTTGTATTCTATATGCCGATGAATCTGCTGCTGTATACCGGATATCTTAAAAATATACCGGTAGCGCTGGAAGAGGCGGCATGTGTTGACGGTGCGAGCACCTGGAGAACCTATTGGCGTATTATTTTTCCGATTATGAAGCCGATGCATGCTACCGTTGCGGTACTTACAGCTCTGGGAACATGGAATGATGTTATGACACCGCTTGTGATTATGTCAGGGACAAATCAAAATACACTGCCGCTGGCACAACTGAATTTTCAGACACAGTTCGGAACTAATTATAATCTGGCTTTTGCTTCTTATCTGCTGGCACTGCTACCGATTCTGATATTCTACATCATCTGTCAAAAGCAGATCCTGAATGGAGTTGTGAATGGGGCTGTAAAATAAAGATAACAGTTCAGACTTGTCTGAACTGTTACAAATAGGAGAAATGATATGGGAATTATTTTTGAGAATGACACAAAGACTTTTACATTGAATACGAGTAAGACCACCTATCAGATGCAGGTTGACAGGTTCGGTTTCCTTCTTCATCTCTACTATGGAAAACGGGTTTGTGGATGTATGGATTACCTTTTGACCCATTACGACAGGGGATTTTCCGGAAACCCGTACGATGCAGGCAGTGACAGGACCTATTCCCTGGATGTGCTGCCCCAGGAATTTCCGTGCCTGGGAAATGGGGATTTCCGGGCTCCTGCACTGGTTGTCAAAAATGGAAACGGGACATACAGCTGCGATCTCCGCTATGAAGAGCACCGGATTTTGAAGGGAAAATATAAGCTGAGAGGGCTTCCTGCGGTTTATGCCGGTGAGGATGAGGCCCAGACTCTGGAAATTGTATTAAAAGATCATGCGGCCGGGGTGCAGGTAACATTGCTGTACGGAGTACTGCCGGAGCAGGATATTATCACCAGAAGCGCAGTTATAAAGAATGAGGGGAATAAAATATACCTGGAAAAAGTGCAGACCGCCTGCCTGGATTTTGTATCGGGAGACTATGATCTCCTTACCTTTTACGGACGGTATGCCATGGAGCGAAACTGGCAGAGGAGCCCGGTTGTACATGGAAGCCAGTTGATTGGCAGCAGAAGGGGAAGCTCCAGCCATCAGTATAATCCGATGATGATACTGGCGGGAAAAGATACAACAGAACACCATGGCGGCTGTTATGCTATGTCTTTTGTATACAGCGGAGGATTCCAGGGAGAAGCAGAGCGGGATCAGTTTAATCAGACCCGTGTACTTCTGGGGCTTGCTGAAGAACAATTCTCTTACCCGCTGGAAACGGGAAAGGAATTCTATGCCCCGGAAGTGATCATGTCCTATAGCAGTACCGGTCTGAACCATTTGTCACAGAATCTGCACACCTGCATCCGGGAACACGTCTGCCGGGGAACATACAAAGATGCAGTGAGGCCCGTGTTGTTAAACAGCTGGGAAGCGGCATATTTTGATTTTACAGGGGATACGATCTGTGAACTGGCTGCACAGGCAGCCGATGTGGGAATTGAGCTGCTTGTGATGGACGACGGCTGGTTTGGAAACAGAAATGACGACAACAGCAGCCTGGGAGACTGGCAGGTTAATGAGAAAAAGCTTGGGTGTACGCTGGGGGAACTAATACAGAAGGTAAACGCGCTGGGGCTGAAGTTTGGTATATGGATTGAGCCGGAAATGGTCAGTGAGGACAGCGGCCTCTACAGGGAGCATCCGGACTGGGCATTCTGTATTCCGGGAAGGAAGCCGAACCGTTCCAGAAACCAGCTTGTACTTGATTTTTCACGCAAAGAGGTGGTAGACGCAGTCTATGGGCAGATCTGCAGCGTGCTGGACCAGGGGAATATAGAATATATAAAATGGGATATGAACCGAAGCCTAGCGGATATTTATTCTGCAGCGGCACAAGACCAGGGAATGGTGCTGTATAATTACGTGCTTGGCTTATACGATTTCCTGGAAAGGCTGGCCATCCGGTATCCGGAGATATTAATAGAGGGGTGCAGCGGAGGCGGAGGCAGGTTTGATGCCGGAATGTTATACTATACGCCCCAGATCTGGTGCAGTGATAACACCGATGCGGTGGACAGAGTACGGATTCAGTATGGGACATCATTCGGTTATCCGGTATCGGCAGTGGGATCTCATGTATCCGCCGTGCCAAATCATCAGACAGGCAGAAACGTATCTATGAAAACCAGAGCGGTTACGGCTATGACGGGGACTTTTGGTTATGAGTTGAATCTGGGAAAACTGACGGAGGAAGAAAAGCAGGAAGTCAGAGAGCAGATAAATCAATATCACAAATATGCTGAATTGATTCAGAAAGGAAGGTATTACCGGCTCACGAATCCGTTCGTAGATGAGGCGGGGGCTTGGGAAGTTGTCTCTGAGGATGGGAAGGAAGCTCTGCTTAACGTTGTAATGCTGGAAAAACACGGGAATATGACGGTCAAATATGTACAGCTTTGCGGCCTGGATGAAAATGCGCTGTATAAAGAAGAGGCGGGAGGTAAAGTATACAGCGGAAGTGCATTGATGGAAGCGGGGATACCATTGCCGGTGGAAATGGGGGAATATCTGGCTTATCAGTACTATTTCTCCCGTATTGAGATATAGTTGCTCCCCTGAGGGGGCCCGCGCAGTTACAGCAGAAAGGAGGCAACAGCTCCATGAGGGATATGTTATTCCTGGGATTTTAGGATATCCTTCATGGAGCGTTCCTATCCGATCCCGCAGATAAAGCGCGTAAGCCGCTCAAAATACATTGACAACCGGCAGTTTTATATAATATATGTTAATAAATCCAATAAAATGAATTGGATTCATTTCAAATATTCTTTATAGCTATCATTATGAAATATCTAATTTCAATCCTGAGGGCAGTTTCGCCCGCTAATTCAACGTTATCCAAAAGTTTTCCGGCTAAAAGTTTGACAAAAGGATAGTGAAAGACTATACTTTTTACTATATTGAACGTGTTCAAATCAAGTTCAATATTCTATAGTAAAATGATCAAAAAAAATATATAAACAAAAGTATACAGTGGATTTATGGAGGTAAACAAATATTATGAACTGCAGCCAGGATACAAAAGATAAAATCATTGAAGCCGCAGGCATAATGATAAAAGAAAAAACAGACGTAAACAAAATCACTGTCCGTGGCATTGCGAAGCTGGCAGGAGTAGGAACAGGACTAATAAACTATTATTTTGGAAGCAAGGACAATCTTCTTGCAGCCGCTATCGAAAAAAGGGTTGATGATGCCGTAGCACAGATTTTGAACCGAGCAGAAATGCAGTCAATGGATCCGGCAGAAAGAATTAAAAATATGCTGGATACGATCTTCGAACTGTCTGAAGCATATGAAAAACTGGCGAAATTCATGCTGACTATGGAAGTCCAGCGAGGCAGCATGCAGGTGGAACTGTATATGATTCCCATGTTAAAAGAGCTGTTTCAGAATAGAAAGAATGAGCTGGAACTCCGCATTATAGCTCTTCAGATTATACAGCCTCTGCAGGTGGCGATTATATCTGCCAGTACTTTTAAGCTATACAGCGGCGTGGATATATACAAAAAAGAAGAGAGAAGGAAGTTCATAGATACATTGGTAAATAATGTGGCAGGAGACGCCAGGGGGGAATGAGAATGAACCGGGACACCATTTTAATAGTAGATGATATGGAAGTGAACCGTGCGATTCTCCATGTACTGTTCGAGCAGGAATATAATCTGCTGGAAGCGGAAAATGGAGAACAGGCTCTGATGCTGATAAAACAGTACAGGGAATCTCTGGCTGCTGTCCTGCTGGATGTGGTCATGCCTGTAAAAGATGGATTTCAGGTTATGCAGGAAATGGGACAGAATGGTCTTATGACTAATATTCCTGTTATTATTATAACTTCCGAGGATTCTATGGAAAACGAAGTACGTGCCTTTGATATGGGAGCGTCTGATATTATTATTAAGCCATTTGAACCCCATGTTGTCAGAAGAAGGGTACGTAATGCAGTAGAACTGAACCGTCATAAGATGCATCTGGAAGAAATGCTGCAAGAACAGACAATGAAAGTGAGGGAATCGAGGGATGTAATCATGGACACCCTTTCTTCCATAATTGAGCACAGAAGCGCGGAGACTGGGCAGCATGTTTTGCGAATCCGCAAGTTTACAGGGGTGCTTCTGGAAGATGTCATGTATTCCTGCCCGGAATACGAGCTGAACGAAAGGGCAATTCAGGTCATTGCAGAAGCGGCGGCGCTCCATGATATTGGTAAAATAGCAATTGCTGACACCATTTTGAATAAACCGGGCCGTCTTACAGACGAAGAGTTTGAAATCATGAAGAAGCATACGGTTAAGGGGTGTGAGATTCTTTCAAGTCTGGGCAGAATGGGGGATGAGGAGTATCTGAAGTATGCATATAATATCTGCCGCTATCACCATGAACGCTGGGACGGAAAAGGATATCCCGATGGGCTGATCGGCGACAATACCCCGGTTTATGCGCAGGCAGTGGTGATCGCCGATGCTTATGATGCTTTGACTACAGACCGGGTATATAAAAAAGCCATTCAGCCGGAGCAGGCGTTGAATATGATACTCAATGGGGAGTGCGGAATGTTCTCTCCAAAGCTGCTGGAATGCCTCAAGAATGTGCGGATTAAGTTCTTCCGGCTGACCCGTGAATATGCGGACGGTAATCTTCCGGGCACTGCATTTAAATACCAGGACACCCTGGATCCTGTACTGCATACAGATCAGGAAAATGCACCAAAATTGGAGCAGATGAAATATTTTGCCTTGCTCAGACACCTGGATTCGACAGTGGTTGAACTTGATATGGACAGCGGGGTCTATCATCTGGTTTATCAGCAAAACGAGGACTTTCAGGATCTTAGATCCGGCAGTACCTTTGAAGAATCGCTGAGTAATTTTATAGATCATGCAATATACCCGGATGACCGTCCTCTTGTTGAAGGAATCCTGGGTGAATATATGGAGAACTTTTTTAAGCACGGGCTGATCAAACGAACCCGCAGCTATCGGGTTCTGCACCGTGAATCCGGAGAATATATCTGGTATAAAGCAACTTCCCTGCGAGTGAATATCGAGAGTCCCAAACAACATAAAGTACTGATTATATGGGAAAGGGAAGATCCGGAAGAAATAGATGAAAAGGTGGAGGGGCAATCCGGACACGATCTTATGACGGAGAACCTTCCCGCTGGTATTCTGCAGTGTATGAATGACCAATGGTTTACGACTACATACCTGAATCACGGGATTATTTCGTTATTTGGTTACACCAGAAAAGAAATTAAAGAGAAGTTTCATGACCGGTATATTGAGATGATCCATCCAAAAGACCAGCCTGCAGTACATAGGCATTACAGGGAACAGTTGTCTGAGGGGAGAGCACAGACGCTGGAGTATCGGATTTTGACAAGGGAAGGCGCTGCGCTGTGGGTTCTGGAAAAATGCCGGCTGATTGTGGGTGCGGACGGGATAGAATATGTGAATTGTATCCTTACGGATATCAGTGGGATTAAAAAAGTTCAGGAGCAGATGGCTCTTTCAATGGAGCGTTACCGCATTATTATGAATCAGACGAATGATATCACCTTTGAGGGGGATCTCGAAAAGCATACAATTAGTTATTCCTCAAATTGGGAGAAAAAGTTCGGTTATAAGCCTCTGTCAAAAAATATCTTCGCTGAAATCCAGAAAGCTTCCCATATCTTTCCGGAAGACCTGCCTGCACTTCTTGAGCTGATGAAAAGCGCTTCTGCTGGAATTCCGTATGGTGAAACTGAAGTGAGAATTGCCAATGCACAGGGAAAGTACCTCTGGTGCAGGATACGCGTGACTACCCAGTTTAATGAGGAGAAAAAGCCTGTCAGGGTGATCGGTGTCATTATAGATATAGACGGTGAGAAGCGCCAGATAAAAGAGCTGTCTGCGAAAGTGCAGATGGATTCGCTGACAAAAGTATTCAATAAAGATACGGCGGTTGGGAAGATCAGACGCCGCCTGGAGTGGGCAGAGGAAGCAGGTTATACCCAGACGAATTCTTCGGACTGCGGTCTTGCAGGAGGGGGATCGTCTGTAAAAAGAACGAAGTTTGCACTTATGATTATTGATCTGGATAATTTTAAACAGGTGAATGATTCTATGGGGCATATGTTTGGAGACGCTGTTCTCGCAGAAGCAGCCGCTAAGATCAAGGATATTTTCAGGGGAGGAGATATCATTGCCCGTTTTGGAGGGGACGAATTCCTGGTTTTTCTGGAATACAATACAAAAGGAGAATTCCTGCATAAAAAGGCGGAGAAGATTATCCGGGTATTGAAAAGTATCTATCATGATAAACTCTCTGACCTGAGTCTGACATGCAGTATTGGTATTGCATTATTTCCAGAGGATGGACTGGACTTTCAGAATCTCTTCCAGAAGTGTGACAGGGCGCTGTACCATGCTAAGCAGAGCGGCAAGAACGGTTATGCATTTTATGATGCAGCAGTGATGCAGAAATCATTCGTACTAAATACAGAACAGAGTACGGCGGCAGGCACCCGGATCGATTCGTATGGGGAAGAAGAGGTCAGTGTAGACAGTATTGTTCCTGAGTCATTCCAGAAATTATATGAATCAGGAGATATTGAAGAGGCTGTGAGGTCGATTCTGGAGATGGTCGGGATGCGCTATAATGTCAGCCGTGTTTATATATTTGAAAATTCTGTGGACGGCACGAGATGCACGAATACCTTCGAATGGTGCAATGAAGGAATCGAACCTGAGATCGGCGGGCTGCGTAATATTGAATATAAGCATCTTGGCTGTGAATATCAGAATAATTTTGACGAGAATGGAATTTTTTACTGTCAGGATATTTCTGACTTTTCAAAGAAAAAACATCCGTTTTTATATAAAAGAAACATACGGTCCATGCTGCAGTGTGCGGTGAGCGACGAGGGCAGATTTGCAGGTTTTGTAGGCTTTGACGACTGCCTGGCCATGAGGCTGTGGACGAGAAACCAGATTGATGCGCTTAAATTTATTGCAGAATTTTTATCCACGTTTCTGCTGAAGAAGAGGGCACAGGACCGTGCTCTGGAGGCAGCCGAGAATTTGGATATGATACTGGACAACCAGAATTCATGGATCTATGTCATTGATCCTGACAGTTACCGCCTTCTTTACATTAATGCAAAAACAAGGGATACGGTACCTGATGCACGGACAGGTATGTGCTGCCATAAAGCTTTTTTTCATAGAGAAAGCCCCTGTGAGCTATGCCCTGTCAGAGGAATAAAGAGTATAAGAAGCAAAACAATGGAGGTGTACAACCCGGTGCTGGATGTCTGGTCCATAGCGGATGCTTGTATGATTAAATGGGGCAGTGATGAGGCATGCCTGCTGGCCTGCCACGATATTACACCTTACAAATCAGAGCAGGATAAGCGCGGGCAAAAAAGAAGGAATTCTGAGTGAATAGATGAAGGGAGGTAATGAAATGGAAGATGGAAATGAAAGGGAGGAAGAATATCTGCCGGAAATGGAAAATCCCCTGAAAGAGAATAAGTCAGAGGCAGAATACATCATGCTTATGAGTTCGCTGCAGGTGAGTGTCAGCAAACACCTGCTGGATGAATATTATACTATGGTATGGTCCAATGATTTTTATTATGACCTGATCGGTTATTCTAAAGAAGAGTATCAGGCAAGGTTCCGGAACAGACCGGATATCTATTATACGAGCCATCATTATGAGGATGAACTGAATAAGATCCGCGGGGCGGTAATGGAGGCGGCAGAGGCAGGGAAAGAAGGGTACAGTATTATTACCCGTATGCCGGTAAAAGGCGGCGGGCATAAGTGGGTGAGGATGAACGGCAGCTTTACAGAGGAAGTGCTTGACGGTATTCCGATTGCCTATACGGTCATCACCGACATCAACGATCTGATTGAAATGGAAAAGACACAGTCTATTACATATCATAACATCCCGGGATTTGCTGCAAAGTTTTTGGTGAAAACAGAGCGGGATGTGAAATTGTTAGAGGCGAATGATAAATTCCAGGAATTTTTCGGGATCGGAGAATTCGGGGATATGTCAGAACAGACTCTTAGGATGAATCTGGATATGAACAGAGATGTAATTTTGTCCCAGATGAGCCGTATAAAAAAAGGAGAACATGTACATTTTCTGGCAAAGATGCTGAATAAGGACGGCCAGACTGCCTGGATGCAGATTAATGGGGATTGTGTGGACTGGATTGGCGGCTTTCCCGTATATCTGCTTATTTACATTGATGTCACGGACGTAAAAGAGCTGCGTGAGATGCAGAAAGAACTGAAAGCCCAGGCTCAGCAGCTCAGTGATGCTCTGTGCTCTGCTGAAAACGCAAACCGGGCAAAATCAGATTTTCTCTCCAGAATGTCTCATGAGATCAGGACTCCGATGAATGCAATTATCGGGATGACAACAATTGCAGCGGCGCATATAGAAGAGAGAGAAAGAATACAAGACTGCCTTGCTAAAATCAGTTTTTCCTCAAAGCATCTGCTTTCCCTGATCAATGACATACTGGATATGTCTAAAATTGAAGACGGAAGGCTTTCGGTCTCCCATGAAAAGTTTGATCTCGGGCGTCTCCTGGAGTCAGTGACTGCGATCATTCATCCGCAGGCGGTCGACAGGGGCCTTGAATTCGATGAATCCATACAGGGAGTGATGGATGAGGAGCTGATCGGAGATTCTATGCGTGTAAATCAGATTTTGCTCAATCTTTTATCAAATGCGCTAAAGTTTACGCCTGAGGGAGGTCATGTCAGGCTGGATGTCAGGCAGTTGTTTTCACAGAAGGGACGGATCAGGCTGAGGTTTACCGTATCCGATACGGGAACCGGTATGAGTGAAGGATTTCTACAACATCTGTACGAGCCTTTCGAACAGGAACGCAGGCAGGGATATTCCCATATGCAGGGAACCGGACTGGGAATGCCCATTACAAAGAACCTGGTTACAATTCTGGGGGGAACGATTGCGGTAAAAAGCAAGGTAAATGCGGGAACCACATTCACGGTGGAGCTGCCCTTTGACCTGGCAGATTCAGACAGTTCTTATGAGAAATATCCGGAGCTGGATACGCTGAAAGTGCTCATTGGCGATCACGATCAGGATGTCTGCCAGTATGCATCACTGCTTTTGCAGAAATTCGGAATTGACGCAAAATGGGTGACGGACAGCATGGAAATCGTGGAGGAAATTCGGCAGTCACACGAAGCCGGAGAGGATTATGACATTTGTTTTATTGATCTAAGGATGCCGGAGATCAGCGGCGTGGAAGTTGCCAGAAAAATCAGGTCTATTGTGGGCTATCATACACTGATTATTATTATCACCGCATATGATTATGGAGAGATAGAGGAGGAAGCACGGGAAGCAGGTGTGAACAAGTTTCTTGCGAAGCCGCTGTTTGCGTCGTCTCTTTACAACACATTGCTGGACATTACCGGAAAAGGCAAAGAAAAAGCGCCGGCAGATAATCCAGCGCAGGACTTTGATTTCAGTGGACGCAGGGTGCTACTTGCCGAGGACAACGCGCTGAATCAGGAGATTGCCGTGGAGATTCTGCAGATGACGGGCATCCATGTGGAGACAACCGCAGACGGAGCCCAGGCTCTGGAGGCTTTTGCTGAATCAACGGAGGGGTATTACGATGCCGTTCTGATGGACATTCAGATGCCGCTGATGGACGGATATGAGGCGGCCCGGGCGATCCGGTCCAGCACACATCCGCAGGCAGGCAAGGTTCCGATTATAGCCATGACTGCGAATGCGTTCCAGGAGGATGTTGCAAAATCCCAGGAAGCGGGGATGGACGCCCATATTGCGAAGCCCATCGAACCGGAGCTCCTGTACCGGACGCTTAAGAGGCACTTCTACTGAAACAGCTTCCGGATTCTGCTCTCCCCTTTTCGCAGGGCATCCTGCGGGGAAAGTTCTTTTTGATAAGCCTGGATACATACGTCCTGAAGGATCGTCTCTATCTCATACGGAGGAACGATCCTGTCGGGAGCCTGGAACGGATAGACCCGGTTCCGGGATTTCTCGATGCACTTTGTGTTCAGTCTCATCCAGGGATAAAGCCTTAAAATCTCCTGGTTCTCATAGGGGTAAAGTACGGTGGACTGCCCGTTTAAGGTCGTCATATAGTAGCTTGTTTTCTTCTGAGATATCCACTTAAAGTAGTTTGCTATTAGTTCTGTATGGCGGGTCGTCTTGCTGATGCCCATATGCCACCCTACATTAGCCGGAGTCTGACCGGGGAGCATGCTGTAATCGATTTTCGTTATAATATCCCCGTGCAGGCAGTCGTTAATCAGCGTTCCGTATTCTGTAAAGGAAAGAAGCATGGCGGTACGTCCGCTTCCAAAATCCTGGAAACTGGAATTGATGGAGGTGTTCGAAATGCCGTGTTCCGTAAAGCGGGCGGTATCCAGAAGACTCTGCAGTGCCTTGACATTCTGAGGCGTATCCAGTTTCAGGCGGCCGGCGCTGTCATACAGGCCGCCCCCGAAGCTCCAGAGACGTATCTGCAGCTCCAGGGCAAATTCTTCATTGACGCTGCCGATGACGGATGTTCCGTATAAAGTCGGCGAATAGGGGTTAAATTCTTTCGTAAAAAACTGTGCAATGCCGTTGAATTCTTTCCAGGTTTTGGGAGGACGCAGCGGCATATTGTACCTTGTTTCAAACTGGTTCTGGATGGACGGCTGTTCAAATAAATCCTTTCTGTAAAACAGGATATGGGATCCGCCCACGATAGGGAATCCGTAATACCGTCCCTTATAGCATGCATTGGACAGGTTCTTTGGAACAAGATGCCTAGAAAATACCTCGTTGGATGTAATCAGTTCGGTTATGTCTGTGAGTACATTTAAATTTACCAGATATGTAAGCCATGAGATATCATACATATATACATCATATCTGCTTTTTTCCCTGGCACTGTCTGCAACGATCGTTTCGATCAGTTCTCTGTAGCTTACAAAATCAAATTCTATCTTAACCTCATGCTGCCTCTCAAACTCTTTTGATACTGCATATAATGAGAGGATAGTTGGCATGGAGGTGGCAATAATGCGCAGTGTCCTCTTGGGAGCCTTTGGGATGTGGTAGGGAATGGGAGCCTTGGGAATCTTGATATGGCTTCCTATCACATTGTCTTTGAAGAGCATGAACTCCTTTTCAAAAAATGCCGACTCCTGAAGATTCTTCATGAGAACCTGAATGCTGCGGATGCCAAGCGTGTAAGCGGTACGGGACGTGTGCAGCAGGTTCGGCAGGTAGTTGCTCTCATTCCAGGATTCTTCTCCAAGAGTGATGATACAGGTATCTTTTGGTATTTTGATTGAACAGAGATTAAAGGCCTCAATCACCCCTTTAGCCAGTGGATGCGACGAAGTGATAATCGCCTGAGGCGGTTTTTCTACGATATTAAACATGGCCTTTCGGAAAGAGGATTCTTTTGTAAAGCGCGTCTCAATGATCTGATCGGCGTCAAATTCCAGTTCCAGGTCATCGTGGGCATCGGTAAATCCCCGGACACATTCACGTTCAGAAAAGTAATCACTGTGTCCGATCATGAGGTCAATATTGTGATATCCGTTTTCAATCAGCTTTTTCGTAAGATAGTAACAGGAATTGTAATTGTCAAATGCCAGAAAGTTTGCGTCTATATTATCGGGAAAATGATCGATAAATACGGTTGGAATGTTGTGCCTGACAATGCTGTTCTGAAAATAGTCTGCATTCTGGGGCTGGCATGTAATAAGAATGATACCGGCTACATTTCTGCCGATGAGCTGGTCTATGATCTTGCGCTCCAGTTTTGGCGTGTGATAAGAAAAGGATATATTTAACGTATAATCCATGTTCTCTGCGCTGGAGATGATTCCCTTCAGAATATCGGCATGGCAGGAGTCATCAATATCAGGGAATACAACTCCGATCTCTCTGGATGCCTCAGATTTGAGGCTCTTAGCGGATGCATTGGGAATATAGTTTAATTCTTCAATGATCTGCATGATCTTTGCCCGGGTAGCGGGTTTTACGGTTTTCGTATTATTAATACAGTTTGAGACGGTCGCAATCGAAACGCCCGCTTTTTCCGCAACATCTTTTAATGTTGCCATAAGAATCCCTCCTTGCTTTTCTCCAAATTTTATAATAATATTGTCATAAGTAAATAAAAAAGTCAAACGGAATTTAAGATAAAGTTAAACGTTTTAAAAATGAAGTTAACGGTTCAGGCAGGTATGGACTAACCTGTTACAAAGGAGGCGCACCGTGCATTTCGAGTTTAAGATTATACAAAATGAGTATACGTTGTGCCCTCCGGACTGGGGCATGACGGATGAATGCGCCGCATTTTACCGCATGTATTATGTCTGCGGGGGAAAGGCCTGGTTCCGGCAGGGGGAAAAGGAGGTGCAGCTGGAAAAGGGGTGTTTTTATGTACTACCCGTGATGCAGCCCTATTCTCTGCGGCATGACCTGGACGACCCGCTGGAAGTACTCTGGTTTCATGTGGAGATGGATATCTCCCTGGCTATGAATTTTACCTGCATTGAAATTCGTTCGGATGAAGAATTGTATTATCTGCTTCACAGCATTCGGCTCCTGCAGCGTGATCCCGCCTGTTTTCAGGACGTGTCCAGGCTGTTCGATATCTTTTTGAAGCGGATCAATGAGAGGCTGCCAATCTACCGCACGAGCAGCCGGCGCATGAAGCGTGTGCTGAAGTATATTGATGAGCACATTGCTGAGAATCCGGGGGTGCAGGAGCTGGCAGAGTGTGCGGGTATGGAACGGTCTTATTTTACAAGGCGGTTTAAAGAGATATTCGGCATGTGCCCGAGCCAGTTTATCTATACCAGGAAAATGAGTGTGGGAGCCCAGGCTCTGCTTGGGGGCAGGACAGTGAGTGAGGCTGCTGCCCTCTGCGGATACAGTGATTCCAAGACATTTTCCAGAGCATTTAAAAAATATATGGAAGTCACTCCCGGTGAATACAAAAAATGTCACATTGAGCAACCATAAAGCCACAACAGAGCGTTGTGGCTTTTTTCATGGAGTGTTAGGATGGAAAAAAGAGAGTAAAAATCTGGAAGAATCTGCAGGTCCCGGTTCTTTGGGAGCCTGCAGGTATATAGTAAAGGAGGAAAAAAAGTATGCTGCATGATCCGTCACACAAACCGGTGATTCCGGAGGAGAAAGAAATTATACTTACACAGAAGGACAAAGATATCTTAAAAACACTGGGAGAGAGGATTGCGGAGATCTCAGGCGATAAAAGAAATGAAGAGAATGCCAGAAACTGGACGCTTTTGAATGACAAAAAATCGGTAAAACCAATGGTATGGATCAATGAGATTCCATGGCATGAGATGAATGTAAACGATGAGCTGACCCTGAAGTGCACACATCCATGGGCGAGAAATCTGGAGGACACGCTGAAAAAGACAATTTTCCAGTGGAACCATTTCCCCGGAGATATGGTGGTGAACCCCTATATCGAATGTCCGCTGGCGATCCACTCCACGGATTTTGGTATTGTGGAAGACGTGGATGCCGCGTATACGGATCAGGAAAATGAGATCTATTCCAGGCATTTTAAGATTCAGATCCAGGAGCCGGAAGACATTGAAAAGATCAAGATGCCGGTGATCACCCATTATGAAAGGGCTACGCAGTATTCCTATGATGCAATGCAGGATGTATTTGCGGGAATAATCCCTGTCAAAAAGGTGGGGCAGACCCACATATGGTATACGCCGTGGGATTACCTGATCCGTTGGTGGGGCGTGCAGGAAGCGATTATGGATCTGGTCATGAGGCCGGATATGGTACATGACATCTATGAAAAAATGGTACAGGCATGGATGGTGGAGCTGGATCAGTTTGAAGAGCAGAACCTGTTATCACTGGACTGCAATAACACCCGGGTAGGTTCAGGCGGTTACGGGTATACAACCGAGCTTCCCGGTGAGGATTTTAATCCGGAACACATACTTGCAAAGAACATGTGGGGATGTTCCAATGCACAGATATTCTCAACCGTATCTCCTGAGATGCACTGGGAATTCGCAGTTGAACATGATTTGAAGTGGCTCAGGCGGTTTGGCCTTACCTATTACGGATGCTGTGAACCGCTGGACCTGAAGGTTTCCATGCTTAGAAAAATACCCAATCTGCGTAAGATATCCGTATCACCCTGGTGTAACAGTGAAAAGATCATTCGTGAGGTTGGGACGGACTATGTCATGAGCAGAAAGCCGAACCCGGCCATCGTTGCGGGCAATATGTTTGATGAGGCCCAGGCTGAGAAAGAAATCAGAGAGTTTATGGAGCTGACAGAGGGGCAGTGCCATGTGGAACTTATCTTCAAAGATATCTCAACCGTAAGACATGATCCACAGCGGCTGTTTAAATGGGAGAAGATTGCGATGCGTGTTGCAGGGGACTATGCAAAATGATTTAAACGTTTAAATTTAAAATTAAATTTAAATTGATTTTAAACTCCCTCAGAATTATAATGAGCTTAACAAGAAGAGGAACTCTGAGGGAGGGATATCAATTGAATAGTAAGGAGCGTGTGAGGGCAGCTTTTGAGCACAAGACTCCGGACCGTGTCCCTGCAACGATGCAGGCTGTTGAGACTGCATGGGAGAAGATGCAGCATTACTTTCAGGTTGAGACGGCAGATGAGGTTATGGATATCCTGGAGATTGACACAAGGGTAATGGATTTTCCACCATATATCGGGCCTAAGATACCGGATTTTGTTAACGCAAAAGGCGAGGTAGTGCATACACATCCTTTTGGACAGCAGTATGTGGAAAAATGGAACGGTGTGGAGTATAACAGCCATACCATCAAAAGGCCTCTTGAACATGTTGAGACAATGGAAGACCTCATGGCCTTCAGAAACTGGCCCAATCCCGATCACTTTGACTATGAGGCTGTGAAGCGTTTCTGCGGCCGGCATCAGGATAAAGCAATCCGGATCGGATGGCCTGGGCCTTATCAGGTATTTCTGGATCTGTATCCCGCGGAATCTTTCTATATGCTGATGGCGGAGGATCCGGGGATGGTAAAGGCAATGCTGAACCGTTACAGCCAGTTTTACATGGAGATGTATGAGAGGATGCTGGAAGCAGGGGATGGGGCGATTGACCTGATCCGGCCCTGTGATGATTATGGGACGCAGATCAGTCTGCTGTTCAGCCCAAAGATGTGGGATGAATACTTTGCGGAGAATACGAAAAAGCTGGTTCAGCTGGCACATAAATATAACTGTTTTTACTTGCAGCATTCCTGCGGGGCGGTCAGGAAGATCATTCCGAACCTGATTGCATGCGGGGTTGACGGACTGGAGCCAATTCAGAAGGTTAAGGGAATGGAAGTCGATTCATTAAAGCGGGAATACGGACACAAGCTCTGCTTTCAGGGCGGTGTGGACACACAGAACCTGCTGCCTTTCGGGTCACCGGAGGAGGTCAGGGCGGAGACGGAATACATCATCAGGACGATGAATGTGGATGGAGGATATATTCTGGGGCCGAGCCAGGATTTTGAGGGCGACGTTCCTGTGGAAAATATCATAGCTTTATATGAAGCAAGAAAGAAATTTATTTAACTAGTAAATAAGCCTCTGGCGGAGGGAGAGGCGAGCTTAGGTATTGTGCATGCCGAGCATGACGTGCGGCTCTCCGCCGGGGCATACTTGAAGTAATTAAGGAGGAAACAGCAGTATGAAAAAGAGAATACTTTGTTTCGGGGATTCCAACACCTGGGGAGCCGTTCCGGCTGAAGGGACCAGACACCCGGACGATGTCAGGTGGACAGGGATTCTGGCGGCTGAACTGGGAAATGAGTATCAGGTGATTGAAGAAGGATATAACGGAAGGACCACCGTTCACGATGATCCGGTTGAAAACAGACTTTCCGGCATCACTTATTTTGAGACCTGCCTGGATTCACAGTCTCCTCTTGACCTGATTATTCTGATGCTTGGGACGAACGATCTGAAGGCCAGATTCGGAGCGGACCCTTACACGATAGCATTCGGTTTCGGACGCTATCTGAATGCGGTGAAGACGGTGCCGATGGCAGGAAACAGACCGGAAGTACTTTTAGCATCTCCGCTCCTGATTGATCCGTCTTACAAGGATGTTCCACTATTCTTCGATATGTTCGGAGACGGCGCAGTTGAGCGTTCAGAAAAGTTTGCAGAAGCATATGAGGCATTTGCAAAAGAAAACGGAGTGCACTTTATAGACGCGTCCAAATACGGTAAGGCATCCGTCAGGGACGGGGTACATATGGAAGCGGAATACCACGAAAAACTGGGGAAAGCCTTTGCAGAAAAAGTAAAAGAGATCCTTGGATAACAGATAAAGAGGCCTTTGTGCTGATAAGAGGTGGCTATGAGCAGAAAAATCAACAACAGCGGGGGCACAAAGAAACAGGAACAGCAGGCAAAAAAGCAGCGCCAGAACAGGCAGATCACAATCTTTGCAGTAGTACTGGGAGTGCTGATCGTTATCGGAATCCTTGCAGCTTTATTTTTTCAGAGCGGTGCTCCGGTCAGAATCCTTCCTGCGGTCACGATAGACGGGAAAGGGTATAAGCTGAGTGAATTCAACTATTACTACTATGCTTATTATAATTCTTATCTGGATGAACACAGTGAGTTCAGAGAGTATATGTTTGATGACAGCACATCTCTGAAAGACCAGCCCTATGACGATGATCAGTCCTGGTTCGAATATTTTGAGGATCAGACCGTGGAGTCTATGTCCAGCGTTCTAAGGACGGCTGCTCTGGCAGAGAAAGAAGGATTTGAACTGAGCAGTGAGGCGCAGGAAGAGATCGATACTGCACTGGAAGACATAAAAAGCAGAGCTGATGATGCCGGAATCAGTACAGACAAGTATTTGGAAAATATATACGGCAGCAAAATGTCAGAAAAGCTCTACGGGAAGCATCTTACCTATTCCCATCTAGCGGCTGAATACAGTGACCAGATCAAGGCTGACTTTCGTTTCAGCGAAGATGAGATAAAAGCGTATTATGAGGAACACCTTCCGGAATATACTTTTGTCAATTATGAAAGGTTTTATGTGAAGGCCAGTGATATTGATACAGAGCCGACAGAGGAAGAAAAGCAGAATGCTTTTTCCATAGCACAGAAGATCTTCGACAAAGTAGAAAAGGGTGGGGATCTGAAGGAAGCCAGCAGTGAGTTTGAAGACTATGGAACCTATTATGCTTTTGACGATGCCTACTATGATCCGAACTTTTCCTATGGGGAATGGCTTTTTTCACCAGAACGAAAAGACGGCGATGCAAATGTGATTGATGATGGTTCCGGATACTATGTGATGGTGTTCCACAGCAGGAACGAGAGCAGCTATCCGACGGCTGATATTATAGACATCTGTTTTCCGGTGGATGCAGCATTGGAGGATGGCAGTTCAGAAGATTATGATGATAAAGTGAACCAGTTATATGAAGATTCCTGTGCAAAAGCGGAAGAGCTGCTGGAGACATGGGAAAAAGGAAACAAAACAGAGGAAAGCTTCGGGGCGCTTGCTTCAGAAAATGAATCTTTATCTGAGGCAGACGGAAATTTTGAAAATCTGACCAGAGATAATCTGGATGATGCAATTGATAAATGGGTGTTTGACGATGGGCGTAAGCCTGGAGACTGCAGTGTCATATACACGGAAGGCGGTTTTCATGTGGTTTATTACGCCGGCTCGGGTGCTGAGGCGTGGCAGGTAAAAGCGGAGGAAGATATGCGCACAGATGCTTATGAAGAATGGTATCAGAATCTGCTGGATACTGCCAAAGTAAAGCGTCACAGCTACGTTTTAGGGTTTGCCGGCGGTGAAATCAATAAATAGCAACACGAAAGGAGTTAATCAGCATGGGTAACGCATCAAAAAATGAAGCGTATGCACTGGATATGCGCAGCGTATCCAAGAGATTTCCCGGTACATTGGCTGTTGATAAGGTCGATTTCCGGGTGAGAGCGGGGGAAGTTCATGCCCTCATGGGGGAAAACGGAGCGGGTAAATCCACTTTGATGAAAATGCTTGCGGGTCTTTTCAATGATTATACCGGAGAGATCTACATCAATGGGGAGAAGCGAAATCTCCACACACCGAATCTTGCAAAAGAGTACGGGATAGGAATGGTGTACCAGGAGTTATCACTGGCACGGAGGATTTCTATTTATGAGAACCTTCTTGTTGGGCGCCTTCCCAAAAAGAACGCACTGTTCATTGACAAGAAGAAAGCAATCGAGGAAGCGAAGAAACTGCTAAGCCGGGTAGGTCTGGATGATCTGGATCCGACGCTGGATGTATCCGAGATCAGCCAGTGTGATGCACAGCTGGTTGAGATTGCAAAGGTGCTCGGTTCCGAACCGAAGATCCTGGTTATGGACGAGCCGACTTCCGCGCTGTCAAGCGAAGAAGTAAATAAGCTGTTTGAGATTGTAAGAAATCTTCAGAAACAGGGACTGGCAATCGTATATATTTCTCATCACTTAAGTGAAATCTTTGAGATTGCAGACATGGTTACGGTTATGAGAGATGGTAAGCTGGTTGATTCTTTCCCGATCTCCGAGACCAATACGGAACAGCTGGTAGAGTGCATGGTCGGTGAGCCTGTAAAGAGCTTCTATGCGGACCATAAGAGCATGGTTACCGATGAAGTGGTACTGAAAGTCGAAGATTTTACAAGATGGGGATTTTACCATCATGTGAACTTCGATCTCCACAAAGGGGAGGTTCTTGCTATTTGCGGACTTGCAGGTTCAGGACGTACCGAGATTGCAAGAGGACTGACAGGCGTTGACAAGGTTGACTGCGGAAAAGAATACATCCATGGAAAAGAGGTTCATTTCAAAGATCTTGGAGAAGCCATTAAGGGTGGAATCGGTTACCTGACAGAGGACAGAAAGGTCGTAGGCCTTGCACTTCCTCAGACGGTTGCAGACAATGTTACGTCATGTATTATTGACAGATGCGGCCCCGGCATTATCTATGACGGCAAGAAACAGTACGGCCTTATAGACGAAAAGATTAACGAGATGAGCGTTTATCCGGCAGACAGAGACAGACAGGTAAACAGCTTCTCCGGCGGTAACCAGCAGAAAGTCCTGATGGCAAAATGGCTGGCGGCAGATGTTGACATCCTGATCCTGGATGAACCTACCCGAGGCGTTGATGTCAATGCAAAACAGGTTATCCATGATGCGGTTAAGCGATTTGTTTCACAGGGCAATGCCTGTATCCTGCTTTCCAGTGACTTGCCGGAGGTTGTAGGACTTTGCGACCGCGCGGTAATCCTGAGAGAAGGCCATATTATCGGCGAGATTCCAAAAGAAGGTATCAATGAGAATTCACTGTTGATTGCAGCTAATGGGGAGGGTGAGTACGTATCATGTCAGAACAAATAAATAAAAATCCAAATCCAAGCGCGCCAAAAGTAGATACACGAAAAGAAGAAATCAACAAGTTCAGTCTTATATTCAATAAGCTAGGTATTTACGTTGTTGTAGTTGCGTTGATTATTATAGGTATGATTGTATCAAAGGGTACATTCTTCGCCGCCAGCAATATCCAGTCCATTCTGGAGGCGGTTGCGCTGATCGGTATGGTCAGTGCGGGACTTATTTTCATTACATATTCCGGCAATATGACCGATATGTCCATTCCGCTTACCATGGCTGTGGGCGGTATGATGACGGTGCAGACCATTAACTTCGGTTTCCCGGTTGCGATGCTGATCGGTATATTATCCGGTGTGATCATCGGTTTTATCAATGGTTTCATGATCGGTAAGCTCAGAGCCAACCCAATCATCTGGACATGGGGCTTCAACCTTCTGTTGTCCGGTATCGTACGTGTTGTATGGGAAGGAAAACAGCTCTATGCAGATAAAGTGGCAAAGGATACGGAATTTGCACAGAACGCTGCAAATACATTCTTCTCTATTGCCAGAACTTATATCGGAAAGTACATTTCCCTGATGGCGATCGTTATGATCGTAATCATGATCATCGCATGGTTTATTCACGCCAAGACAAAATTTGGCCAGAAACTGAAAATCATCGGTACGAACTATGAAGTAGCAAAATTCTCAGGTATCAATTGTGCAAAAACACTGATTACCGCTTATATCATCAACGGTGTCTGTGCATCCATCGGAGGTATCTTCTTCGCAGCACTGCGTAAGACAGCATCCTACGAAAACGGTACAGGATATGACTTCTCCTGTCTGACAGCCGTACTGTTGGGCGGATGCCTCTTAAACGGAGGTAAAGGTTCAGTAGTTGGAACATTTGGAGGTGTAATCGCCTACGGTATCCTTAACAACATCCTTTCATGGATCGGTCTTGGAACCTATGAGAAATATCTGGTACAGGGTCTTGTATTCCTGTTTATCGTATGGCTGAATACTTATTCTAACAGAAAGTTGGGTAGAGCATAATGAAAAATAAGAAATTTAAACTTAATGCAAATTTTATTAATGCAAACAGATCTTATCTTTTCCTGGCTCTGATATTGATTATTGGTCTTTTTGTAGATAACTTCTATACCATGTACAACATTAGTGCCGCTACAGGAAACGGAAGCCTTGTTATCTGGCTGGGCTTAGGATTTACAACATGTATGATTGCAGGACATATGGATCTGACGATCATGTATATGTCCACATTTGCAGCGCTGCTTTGTCTGGGACTGCACGACAAACCTGGTCTTCCGTGGGTTGTCTGCATCCTGATTGCAACACTGGTCGGAGTCTTAGTGGGATGCATTAACGGTTTCCTTGTTACGAAGCTGAAGATCCACTCCTTTATCGCAACACTGGGTATGCAGTTTGTATTGAAGGGATCCATGTACATTTACACAGGCGGTGAAGAACTGAGTATCGGAAAAGATTATGCATTCAGCGATGTCCTGAATGAAAACCTGGTTCCGTTCCTGCCGTTTTCAACATATTTTCTGATCACAACAATCGTTGTCTTTATTGTTATGATTGTTCTGCGCTACACAAGATTCGGGCGGAATGTATATATGATCGGCGGTAACCTGGAGACAGCATGGCTGGCAGGTATTAAGAGTGACCGTGTAACAACACTTGCATTTGTAATTTCTTCTGCAGCTTGTGCACTGGGTGGAGCGTTAAATGGTATCTACTCAGGAACAGCAGGTATTACAATGGGTGAGAAGGGAATCAGCCCCCTGATGATCGCGCTGACGGCAACCATTATCGGCGGTACTGCTATCAACGGAGGAAAAGGAAGCGTTGTGTGGACCTGGGTATCCCTGGTAGCCATTGCACTTCTGAAAGCTATTTTCAAGAAAACAGAGATACAGGTGCTTGTCATTGCAGCGATCCTGATCGGATGTATTGTATATGAGACTATCGCACTGTATAACAGAAACAAGACAGTAGGTACAAGGCCGAACCTGCATAAAGAGGCCATGAAGGAGCTGGGCAAGGCTTCATAGGCAAGATCTTTCTATCAGAATAATCGCAGGTTCAGCTTAACTCAGATTAGAAGCATGCGGGACATGTTTTTAATAAGAAACCCAAGGAAAATAAAAGGAGGAAGAAAAATGTTCAAAAAGTATGTAGCAGTATTGCTCAGCGGGCTTATGCTGGTAAGTGCAGTAAGCCTCACAGGTTGCGGAAGTGACTCCAAAGAATCTGATTCAAAAGCAGACACGAAAACAGAGGATTCCAGCGGCGGCGGGGATAACCTGGCAGAATCCAAAGACCTTTTAGCAAAAGCAATTGAGGAGCTCAAAACAACAGACAATCATCCACTGCTGGAAGAGGGAACCACATTCGATGTTCCGGAAGCAAAGGGCGATGCAGAAGAACTGGAAAAACTTGATGACAGCGACATAAACAAATGGCACTACTATGAGTACCTTGACTGGGATGATTCAAATGATGCAAAATTCCCGGAATCTCCGGCTGACGGACAGAAGGGTAAACACGTCATCGTAATCGTACACGGAGCTCATGCATGGACAACCTGCTATCAGGAAGCTTTTGAGGAAGCTTGTGAAGCAGTCGGCATGACATGTGATGTATACGATCCTAACTGGGATCAGTCTACACAGGACGGATATGTTGACCAGGCAATCAATGAGAGCCCGGATGCAATCGTAGTAATCCCGGTAAGTGCTGACCACGCCGGACAGCAGTTCAAGAAGATTACAAAAGCAGGCATCCCTGCATTCTGCAGCAACACACTTCCAGAGGCAGATGCCATGAACAATATTCTGGCTTACACAGGCCCGAACGACTGGTATCAGATGAGAAACCTGGCAAGCAAGCTTGGTGAAGAGCTTGGCGGAAAAGGCGGAGTTTGCTACATCACACACAATGTAGGAACATCACCATACTATGCACGTACATTCGGACCTATGTCCACATTAGCAGAAGAATATCCTGACATCAAATCTCTTGACGTACAGTCACCAGGATTTGAGGCTTCCGCTGTAAAACAGGTAGTATCTGACTGGATTACAAAATATGGCGACGACCTGAACGCAATCGTGCTTGCAGACGATTCTGACCAGGCAATCGGTGCAACAGAGGCTTGTAAGGCAGCAGGACGTGAAGATATCATCATTGTAGCAGCTGGTATCTCCAAACAGGGCGCAGAGCTGATCCAGAGCGGACAGCTGAAGTATGCAAGCTACCAGTCCTGCCAGGCAGATGCAGGTCTTGTAGTAAGAACAATGTCCGAGTACTTCAACGGCGAAGAAATTCCGAGAGTTGCTTACATCGGAACAGATATCATCAGTGCTGACAATGTAGAAGATTTCCTTCCATGCCAGTGGTAAGCAAGAGTTAGTAGATATGAAATAGCAGATAACGGTCGGGCGGAGGATGGTATATCAACCTCCGCCTGACCTGTGAAAGAGGAGAGGCAGATGAACAGTAAAGAACGTTTTTTGGCAACAGTTGAGAGAAAACCGGTAGACCGCCCGGCTGCATGGCTTGGCATGCCGGATATATTTTCACAGCCGGCATTATTTGAGTATTATGGCGTTAAAGACATGCATGAGTTAAAACTGGCGGTTGGAGATGATTTCTATGCAGTGGAAGTTCCGTACAAATCACCGACCGCAAGCGCGATCTATGCCGCATTTGACTGGTATATGGATGGCGATGTAGATGCGGAGGACCGGACCCTGACGGCAGACGGATGTTTTAAGGATGCCGAGGAGCTGGAAGATCTGGACTTCTTTGAATGGCCGGATCCCGAAAAATACATTGATCCCGAAGAGTGTTTACGCCGTGTCGAGGCAGCTCCGGAAGGAAAAGTGAGACTGGGAATCCTCTGGTCGGCTCATTTCCAGGATACCTGTGCCGCTTTTGGCATGGAGACTGCACTTATGAATATGATTGCAAATCCTGAAATTTATGAAGCAGTCAATGAAAAGGTCATGGAATTCTATCTGAAGGCAAATAAGATCTTTTTTGAAGCAACAAAGGGTAAACTGGATGCAGTCCTGATTGGAAACGATATGGGCAGCCAGAGAGGCCTCATGTTATCACCGGACATGGTACGCCAGTTTATTATCCCGGGATGCAAACGTCTTGTAGAGCAGGCACACAGCTACGGTGTAAAGGTAATCTATCATTCCTGCGGTTCTATCGTGGATGTAATTCCGGATCTGATTGGGGCGGGCGTGGATATTGTTCATCCAATCCAGGCGCTGGCAGCAGGAATGGAGCCAAGAGGGCTGAAAGAAAAATTTGGCGATCAGGTAGCTTTCTGCGGAGGCGTGGATACTCAGGATCTGCTCGTACATGGCAGCCCGGAAGATGTACGTAATAAAGTAAAAGAACTGCGCGAAATTTTCCCGACAGGATTGATTATTTCCCCAAGCCACGAGGCAATTATGCCGGATGTACCGCCGGAAAATATTCATGCGCTGTTTGAAGAAGCACAGAAGGTTTATTAAGAGATTAACTAATATACTTAGAAAGTATCCCGTAATATAAGCCCTTATGGGTGGGGCAGGACGCAGTATTATGTTTATCAATTGGAGGTGCAGCAATGCAGAGATATGGATCTATCATAGGAGTAAAAAAGGAAAAACTGGATGATTACAAATATCATCATGCACATATATGGCCTGAAATTAATGCAATGATCAAGGAATGCAATATTTCTAATTATTCCATTTACAATTTTGGGGAATTACTGTTCTCATATTATGAATATACAGGAGATGACTATAAAGCAGATATGGACAAAATGGCGGCAGACCCAAAGACACAGGAGTGGTGGGATCTGGTTATGCCTTTCCAGCAGCCGCTTGAGGAAAGAAAAGAAGGCGAATGGTGGGCTGAGATGGAAGAGGTCTATCATTTAGATTAAGGACGGAGGTCTTGGTATGAATTCAAGAGAGCGTGTGATGGCGGCAATTAACCATAAAGAACCGGATTATGTGCCGCTGGATCTGGGGGCAACGCCAAGTTCAGGAATCTCGGCGATTGCTTATAACAACCTGAAGAAGCACATGGGCATTACAGACGGGCATACCCGCATCTTTGACGTAGTACAGCAGGTAGTCATACCGGAGCGGAATATCATTGATGAATTCGGAGTGGATGTGATCGACATTGGAAGAGTATTCAATGAGAAAGACAGCGACTGGTATGATGTGACTCTGGCAGACGGCTCCACCGGTCAGTATCCGGTATGGTTTCAGCCCATTCGCCAGGAGAATGGAAACTACATTGTTGTGGACAAAGAAGGAACCCAGATTGCAAGAATGCCTGTTGGAGCAACCTTCTTCGATCAGACATATTTCCCGTATGTGGACGACTACCCGGAGGATTATTCTGACCTGGACCACCAGATGGGCAAAGTCCTGTGGAGCGCTCTCGTGCACAGTCCGTGGGATCACGCAGGGGAGAGAGGCTTCTACAGTGAACTGAGAAGGCGCACCCTGGAGTTGAGAGCCAGCACGGACAAGGCACTGATGATTACCTGCGGCTGCAATCTGTTCGAGTGGGGAACTTTCCTGCGCAGAATGGATAATTTCCTGATGGATATCTATGCAGACCCGGAAAATGTAAAAGAACTTGTGGATCAGCTGATGGAACGGCACCTGGCGACCTTAAGCTGTGTATGCGACGCTGTGGGTGACATTGTGGATATACTCAGATTTGGAGACGATCTGGGAATGGACACAGGGATGTTTATGTCCCAGGAGAAATACAGAACGCTGTTCAAGCCTTATCACACACAGCTTAATGATTATGTCCACAAGAACAGTAACATGAAGACATTTTTACACTCCTGCGGTTCCATATATCCAATCATTGGAGACCTGATTGATGCGGGATATGATGTACTCAATCCGGTACAGACAACAGCGTACCAGATGGACCCTGCGACTTTGAAAAAAGAATTCGGAAATGATATTACTTTCTGGGGCGGCGGATGCAATACAAGATCCGTATTAAACAGGTCTACACCACAGGAAGTATATGACTATACAAGAAAAATGATCGATATCTTCGGACCGGGCGGCGGATTTGTGTTCAATCAGGAACATAATATCATGCCGGATGTACCGGCGGAGAATCTGCTTGCTATGTATAAGGCTGTGGCGGATAGCAGGTAGGGGGGCGCCTGTCAGGGGCGGGACTTCTGCCGCGGGCGGGGAAACTTTCCTGTCCCTTTCTGCGGGCGGTCCGTTTGCCAAGTTTCACTAGATAAAAAACACATCGGATTGGAAGTCATCGCCGGCATTCACCGTGCAATTCTGATGAATTGCGCGGCTCAGGCCGGCTTAAAATCTGCTTCGGAAGCAGATTTTAGCCTTCCAATCCGATGTGTTTTTTATCTAGTGAAACTACGGCGCACTCTATGCCTGCAGAAAGGGACAGGAAAGTTTCCCCGCCCGCGGCAGAAGTCCCGCCCCTGACAGGCTGGGTGCACCCGGAGGGGAGGGCGGCGGCGCGGGAGAATGGCCGGACGGGAAAATTATGCATAGTATTTCCGTTTGCTCTGCCGCTGCCTATAACTACTAATATATTTTTCATATTCACCTCTTGAGATTTTTAAGGATATTATAACATGATTTTAAGACCGGATTTATGAAGAATTCAGAAAAAACAGAAACAGGGCTATGAACTGGATAATGATGTTCTCAGGCTAACGATGACTGGAGGAGGGAAGAAAGGGCGGCAGATTATACAGTATTGTCTGTTAACAGCTTAACAGGTACAATCTGCCGCCCTTTGTTGCAAATTATTTACAATGTAATTTTTTGTGCTTAGTTACTTGATTTTCTTTTCCTGAAGGCATATACACATAAGGTACCGCCGGACAGTGCCAGCAGGCTGATTAAGAGTGCTGGATTTGATGTGTCGCCAGTTACAGGGGTGCTGGATTTCGCTTTTGTCTTGTCGGCGGGTTTATTTGTTGGTTTGTCATTTGGTTTATCAGTTGGCTTGTTATTTGGTTTATCATTTGGTTTGTCATTTGGGTTATCAGTCGGTTTGTCATTTGGGTTATCAGTCGGTTTGTCTCCTGGCTTCTGCTCTTCCTTCTTGGCGATAGTAAATTTCACTACGGTGTCCAGGCCGGTGTAATTTGCAGTTGCTTCAACCTTGGCTTTCATATACCAGGTACCTGCATTTTCCGGCATTGTATCAGTGAACAGACCATCTTTAGCATTACTGTAGGAAAAGACTGTATTTCCATACTTAGCTTTTGCAGAAGGCGTATTTGCTGGTTCTCCATCGGTCCAGCCAATCAGGGCAGGGGCTTCCAGCCATTCATTAGCTGCCTGTGAAATATGAAATTCTTTTACATCTTCTAAACCTGTATAATTTTCTGTTTCCTTTACAATAGCTTTTACATACCAGGTTCCTGCATTTACAGGCGCTGTGCTGGTATATACTCCATCCTGTACATTGCTGTAAGTAAAGGTTACATCTCCGAACTTTGCTGCTGCGGCCGGGATACCTGCTGTTTCATTATAGGTCCGGTCACCAAGGGAGAGCGGTGTTGTCCACTCATTAGCTGCCTTTGTTATTACAAATTCTGATGCCTCCAGACCTGCCTGATTAAAATAATCGTCTTCTTCTACGGTTACCGTAATTGCATATCTCCCAACATCTTTTGGTATGTCGGAGCAGGGTTCCCAGTCAGCTCCATTCCATTTGAAATAAGAAGCAGTCACTTTCCCCTTGCTTCCTTCAACACGGATCTCTGGGTTCACAGGATTGCCGGTATAGTCCCTATTAAGATCATTATCAATATAAATATAACTGTCAGATTTAAGAACATTAAGAGTCAGGGTTACATTTAATTTCGCATCCGTCCCATCAGAGTAAGAACCACAGTTATATTCATAGATTAATGGTTCACCGTCTTTATAACCTGTGACATCACTTCCGTTCAGGGTGCCTCCGTCTGTTATATGAACTTTGCCGGGATCAATTCCGGGAAATGCGTTAGTAATATCAAAGCTTGGACCCGTAACATCCAGGGATAGATTCGTATTGCCAGGCTTTGTAGAATATGAGTCGAAGGCTCTATTTTCGCCGATATTTAACCATGCAAGATTGCATCGGCTGAAACGCAAAAGGTCCATATTTGCGACGTTGCTGACATCAAGACCGCGAATCCCGTATTGCTG
Organism: Eubacterium sp. BIOML-A2; assembly: GCF_009680135.1. Lineage (NCBI taxonomy): Bacteria > Bacillati > Bacillota > Clostridia > Eubacteriales > Eubacteriaceae > Eubacterium > Eubacterium sp. BIOML-A2. Next base: position 13,451 of record NZ_WKZK01000029.1, on the reverse strand, counting down.
CATTCCAGTGTATTTAAATATGTTGAGCCATTGACATCCAGATCTGTTAAATCTTTGTTGTTATCGCAATAGATGACACTTAAAGAATTTTTTGCATCACCTAAGATCAATTCTGATAAATTAGCGTTATCACAATATAAACTCACCAGATTGTTATTCCCGCTGACATCCAGGCGTCCAATTTTTGTGTCTCCGCAATCCAGATAGCTTAGAGCGCTTGCACCGTTTACGGTCAGTGAGGCCAGATTTGCACTCTCCATACACTTTAATTCAGTCAGATTGTGATTTTCGCTGACATCTAAACTGCTGATTCCTGTTTTCGAGCAGTCTATTTGTTTTAATGAAGAAGCACCCTTTACAATCAAGGATCCCAGACTGCTATTGTTCTGGCAGACCAATGTTTCTAAATTTGGATTCTCGCTGACATCGATGCTGGCGATATTGGTATCATTGCATTTCAAAAATGTTAAAGCTCCGGCCCCCTTCACGATTAATGAGGCGAGATCACTGTTGTCGTGACACTGTATCTCCGCCAGATTGGGGTTGCCGCTGACATCCAGAACTTTTATCTTTGTGCCCCAGCAGCCTAATTTCTTTAAGTTCTTTAAGTAGCCTATTCCTGTCAAGTCGGATATCTCTTGACGAGCAACATTCACCTCTTCAATTGCATCAATTTCAGCAGCTGATAATATGTCATCATCATTTGTATCTATCGTGTAGCCCCCCAGATATTCCCGAAACTTCGGATCTGGGAAATTAGTATTATTAATTATGACATCACCTTCATTGAGCAGCTTAGGTATCACTATTGTATAAGGAAAAGAATACTCACCAGAAATACCCGTGGGTGATGACGGATCAGAAAGCTTGAAGTAAACCGTAAAATCCATAGAACCCTGGGCATCAGTTGTTGCTTTTTTCCTGGTAAGAAAATTCACATTAGTTAGCTTCATTTGACCAGTAACTACAAATTTTTTTCTTAGAATTTCTTCTATGTTTTGTCTCCAACCTTCATCGGTGTCACTATTGTCCACAACTACATCAGCGAGAGTTTCTCTGAGTACGCGCTCTGCCTCAGTTGGGTCAGTAATAACCGGGTCCTCCGCTTTTAATGTCTTTACTGGTGCCATTGTCAGTACCAGCCCTAAGATCAGCAGGCAGGTACAGGTTTTCTTCCATAATTGTTTTATCATCTCTCATACTCCTTTCTATGTACACCCTCTCTACTCCAATTTAGCAAAAAAAATTTTAAAAACAATGGTATGGCTGAAATTTGCATTTTTTGGCAGGAAATTACATTGTTTGGAGGTTCTTTATCATGTAAAATAGAGTAGATAAAACATTTATTTCGTGTGGATAATACAGGAAGCGAGGATTCGATATGAAAGTCGCTGTCATAGATGATCTTTCGGAATGTAGGAATGAAATACAAGACAGCCTGCATCGTTTTTTTGCGGAACATTATGCGGATGAGATTCTTACGATTGAGGATTTTAGCAGCGGGGAAGCATTTCTTTCTACGTTCAGAAAAGACACTTACGACCTTATTTTTATTGACCAGTATATGGACGGGCTATCTGGCATTGATACGGCATGGAAAATCAGGCAGAGCGATGGACTTGTCTCTCTTGTATTCGTCACCACCAGCCGTGACCATGCAATAGACAGTTATCTGGTAAAGGCAGGCGGTTATCTGCTGAAACCGTTCAGCTATGCTGCTTTTGAGCATACGTTGTCAATGCTTTCAATTGCAAAGATAAGAAATGCACGATTCATCTGTTTGGAGGAAGATCGCATCCTTCTGCGTGAGATTCTCTGGTGTGATGTTGACGGACATTATGTGCAGGTACATACCGAGCAGCGGGGGATCAGGCGATACCGGATTCCATTTAGTAACTTAACAACTATGCTGCTTTGCTATCCCCAGTTTCAAACCTGTTATAAGGGATGCATCGTAAACCTTGATCATGTGGAGCGTCTGGATAAGCTGGACTTCCTGTTGAGGACAGGCAAAAGGCTGCCCTTTTCCAAGCGGGACAGAAAGAAAATCGAAATGAACTACCATACCTATCTGTTTCAAAAAGCAAGAGAGGAGGATCTGCTGTGATAGATACCCTGATGGTGATCTTATTTCCATATCTGGATTTTATTCCCTTTGCCGTGCCGCGCTATTACATGTTCCGTGACAGGCTGCGAATTCCGTTTCGCTATATCATGGTACTGATTACCGGTGTCGCGACTCTCAACAGTCTGGTTTTTTACCTGATTAATTCCAGTGGGTATGAGACGGCGATGCTGTGGACAACAGTCATGCGCTATGGGTTCATGCTGATCAATCTCATATTGTCTTTTTCTCTGATAAAGGAGTGCTTCCCAAAACTGATGTTCACCTATCTGCTTCTGCTTTCGTGGTCTTTCTTTGTCTTTGGAAATGCGAACTACATTGAGAGCAGGTTCTTCTGGAATTTTTCCGACCAACATCCCTATCTGGTCTACAACATTGCCCGTATTATAATATACCTCATCACCTGCCCGTTTCTGTTCCACTATCTTCAGCACACTGTTACGGAAGCGCTGAAGATCCAGGATGATGCATTATGGCGGTATCTGTGGAAGATCCCGCTGTTCTCAACCTTATTCGGGATGCTGTATTGTGCTGTCGATGATGTCTACGCCTATGCCACATGGGAATTTTTGGTTTCCCGCTATTTGATGCTGTTTGGTACGTGCTATGTGTCCTTTGTGGCATTCAAAGTACTGGAGATTTCAAGAACCCGTACACAATTAGAGGAAGCATTGCACTATGCCAATCAGAGTATGAATGCTCAGAAAAAGCAGTTTGACAGTCTGGCACAGCATATGGATGAGATGAGGAAAGCAAGACACGATCTGCGACAGCACCTGGCTGTCGTACAGTCCTACATAGAGAAAGATGACAAAGAGGGATTGCATAATTACATTGAACTGTATAAAAATGAACTGCCCCATGAGGTGCTTGATTTGTACTGCCGCAATGACGTGGTGAACGCTGTCATCAGTTATTATGCGGGGGTGTCACGGGACAACGGAATACAATTTGATGTAAAAACAGATTATCCCGAACTCTCCTCCATTACCGAGACCGATATGACCGTGTTACTGGGGAATCTGCTGGAAAATGCGGTGGAAGCCTGCCTGCAGCAGAAGGATGAACAGCCGTTTATCAAGGTACGCATCAAACGCCATGGTAACTCGGAGCTGCTGATTCTAATCGACAACACCTGTAAGACATCCGTCCGCTTCATGGATGGCCTCCCCTTGTCATCGAAGCGCCCCGGTATGGGGATAGGAGCAGCGTCTGTACAGGATATCGCAGCGCGTTATAATGGGACTGTCCGGTTTGAGCAGAGAAAAGAGGTTTTTTATGCCTCTGTCCTGATTCAGTATGACAGCCAGATATAGAGATTAAATATATGAGCTATTATAATATAATGGACTTATCTATTTTCGGTACATTGGATTTGAGTGTTGATAAAACTTTATAATATGTATACAATAAATTGCAGGAGGTATACATCGAAACCTCAGAAAAATGAAAGAGCAGTGGAGAGTTTATCCAAGAATCTGTTGCTATAGAAGTCTAAGACAAATAACGAACAGGGGATACAAATGGAATTTAATGAAAAGCTGCAGCAGCTCAGAAAGAATCACAATCTTACGCAGGAACAGCTTGCAGAGCAGCTGTATGTATCACGGACAGCTATATCAAAGTGGGAAAGCGGCAGGGGCTATCCAAACATCGAATCTTTAAAATGCATATCAAAACTTTTTTCAGTTACTATTGATGAATTATTATCAAGTGATGAATTGATTACCCTGGCGGAAACTGAGAACCGTTCCAATCTTAAAAAGATCTACATGGTTATCAGCGGGATCGTTGATGTTTTGTCTGTTGCATTTATATTACTTCCGATTTATGGAAAGCCGGAAGGGAACCATGTTTACTCCGTGAATCTTCTGGCGAATACCCATACCCCCAATATAGACCGTACTATTTATTGGTCTGTCTTTACATTTTTGATCGGACTTGGCATTGCCAGACTTATATTCACCTATATTGAGAAGGAGTTATTGTACCGTTTTTTTACTAAAATTTCGATTGCAGCCGGTGCGGCAGCTATCTGTTTATTTGCAGCTGCAAGAGAGCCATATGCAACTATTCTATTATTTTTATTTTTTGGAGTGAAAGTATTTTTACTATGGAAGCAGATGCAGGCAGATCAGCATTAAATCCTTGAGAAAAGGCCCTTTGACACGAAGAGTGTCGGGGCCTTTTTCTATTGTGACGACAGGTTTCTTGTCCTTTTGGTACTGCTGGCAGATAATCCAAATGCAGCTTGCAAATAGATTATTTCCGCAAAAGAAAGGAAGATTGATTATGCAAAAAAAATTAAAGAAGTGTCTTATCATAACAGGGGGATTGTTTTTCATCTTTATACTTTTTACTGTTATGGTCAAAACCGTGGATGTTCAGCCCGTCGGTCCGGATCACTCAAAAGTTGGCCTCGCGTCCGTCAACCAGTGTGTGTTTAAATTTTTCGGTGTAAACCTATTATGGTACGATATTACTGACTGGCTTGGAGTTTTCGCGATAGTAATTGCTTTGGGGTTTGCGGTTCTGGGACTGTTCCAGCTTATAAAGCGGAAAAGCATTAAGAAAGTCGATTACAGAATATTATTGTTGGGTGTATTTTACGCGATGGTTATTGCTGTTTATGTGTTTTTTGAAGTAGTGGTTGTCAATTATAGGCCCATCATTCTTACAGAAAGCTTAGAAGCATCGTTTCCTTCCTCACATGTTATGTTTGTAAACTGTATTATGGCTACAGCCATGCTGCAGTTTCATTATTATCTGCAGGAAAGGAAGGCTTGGCTTTGGATATCGGATATTGTATCGGTTCTCATTATGATAGTAACTGTAATCGGGCGGCTTATATCCGGTGTCCATTGGTTTACTGATATTGTGGCGGGGATTTTACTTTCTTTGGTGCTGATTGCACTATACAGCACCGCAGTGTTGTATTATCAATTGGATATAATGAAAAAATATTAAGAGATCTATCCGTTTACATCTGATTTCCAGTCTTCATAAGCTCACTACTTGCAAGCTCTTATTATTTGGAGTAGTATGTAATATATACCAAAAAGCACACCATAACTCATGCCTTGCGGGCGGATCCGCAGTAAACTGCGGAATAAGGTATACTCAAAGGGTACCCCGTAATTCATGCCCTGCGGGCGAGTCTGCAGCAAAGCTGCAGAATAAAGTATGGGATAATTAGCCAGAACAGCAAAATTATGATAAAAAAAATTCCACATATTATGCATGTAATAATTTTTTTATATAAGAATGAGTTTAGAAAGATCGGCATATGATAATAAAAATCTGGAGGGAATTATGAAGTTAAAACGGTTTTTATTTTGTTTTTTATTAGCAGCAATTTTGATACTTTCCCCGTCCGTTGTACTGGCGGAAGATGGCGATACACAGGAGAAGACGGAGGAGGAGCTTGCAGCCGAAGCGGAAGCGCAGGAAAAAGCGTCATCCTATGAGGCAAAGATCGATACAAACGGCCTGGAGGCATGGCCAGAAGGTCCGAAGGTGTACGCCGATTCGGCAGTTGTAATGGATATGGAGAGCGGTGCGATCCTGTATGGAAAGAATATGGATGCAAAGCATTTCCCGGCGAGTATCACAAAACTCCTGACCACGCTTGTTGCACTGGAGAATGCAGATCTGGCCGATAAGGTAAAGTTTACAGAGGACAGTATCTCCTTTCTGCAGTATGATGATGCACAGATTGGGATGAAAGCGGGAGAGGAATTAAGCCTGGATGATTCGCTCCATGCAGTGCTTCTGGCTTCTGCAAATGAAGTTTCACATGCGGTTGCCGAAAGCGTGGGAGAGCAGCGCCTGGGTGGAAACTATGATACATTTATACAGAAAATGAATGACAGGGCAAAAGAGCTTGGATGTACCAATTCGCATTGGGTGAATCCGAATGGGCTTCACGATGATGAGCATTACACAACGGCCCATGACATGGCGCTTATCGCGTCTGCCGTGTACCAGCAGCCAGAATTCAGAACCATCATGGGGACACTGGAATATAAAATCGGACCCACAAACCTGACACAGGAAGAACGCGTATTTCAACAGAACCACAAGATGCTGTGGCCGGAAAATTACTATTATTACGAATACTGTACCGGCGGTAAAACCGGTTATACGGACCAGGCCAAGACAACCCTGGTGACAATGGCAGATAACGGAGACATGCACCTGGCCGCCGTAGTACTCTATGATTACGGCGTAGATGCCTATACCGATACAAGAGCCATGATGGACTATGTATTTTCGAACTTCAAAAAAGTTCCAGTTGAGACACTGGAAACCTCAGAAGACATCAGTAATTTTAACACAGAAAACCCCTATGTCGTACTACCCCAGAGCGTAAACTTTTCCAGTCTGGAGAAAAACATCGTATTAACCGAAAATGGAATCCGGGACGGAAAAATTATCTATACCTATAAAGGCCAGGCAGTGGGCAGCGCAGAGGTTACTCTGACAGAGGAAGGCTATCAAAAACTGATGGGAGATACTGCAGCAAGCGACAGCCGTAAAATAGAAAATAAACAGGAAACTCAACCAGCGCCGACAGAGCCTGCAAAAGATGAAAAAGCCGAACAGCCCAGGCTTAAATTGTATGTTGGAATAGGTTCCGCAGCTGTGCTTCTCATACTGATCATCGCAGGATCAGTAATGCTGCACAGAAAAAACCGCAACCGCAAGGAGTAACATATAACCGTTACTATAAGTAATACCAGACTTATAAAAATTAAATTCTATTTCTAAAAAAATATTTTTATTAACTGACTCAATCCGCTTTCACCAATATCAGTGCTCTCCCGATGCATCTATTCTACCGATTGGATGCACGCAGCCTGTAGGGAGATGTGCGGGGGAAACTACCTGCAGGCGTCCCCCCCTACCCCAACAAATGCAGCGGTTTCGGATACCCATAGGATTTAAACAGTGCCTGCATTTCTTCCTGCCCGTTATTCAAAGCCTCTGTGATGGACATCCCATTGTTTACAATATTCTTCATCACACTGCAAAGTGCAGCCTCAATCCGGCTCTGCGGGATGATCAGGGAATTTTTACTGTAAGGCCCGGTTCTTTTCCGGCAGTATTCGAAGCTTTCTTCGGTCAGTTCCATCCAGGGATAAAGCTTCAGCAGTTCGTGGCTGGAGTAAGGCGCCCGTGCAGGGGACTGGCCGTCCAGAATGGTCATGTAGATGCTGATATCTTTATGAGAGAGCCACTGGAAATACATACATGCTTCTTCTGATCTGGCAGTGCATGGATTCATCCCCAGGTTCCATCCCACGCTGGCAGGAGTTTTTCCGGGGATGGGTTCGTATCCGACACGGCCTATGATATGGTTGTGGATGCTTTGGCAGATCTGGCCCGCATATTCTGAGTAGGTGATCAGCATCGCTGTTTTTCCGGAACAAAAATCCTCGACAGTCTGTTCAATTGCAGTGTCAAACGGAGGCCTCCCGATATAATCAAGGGTTTTTAGGATACTGCCGAAGGCCTGGTTATTTTCCGGAGTATTCAGACAGACCCGGTTGTATTTATCCCATATTTTTCCCCCGTAGGACCAGAGGCGGATCAGGATTTCGGGGGCCAGTTCCTCGTCCACGATTCCAGCCATGGAAGTTCCGTAAAGGGTTGGGGAGTTTGGATTGTATTCTCTTGTAAAAAAGGAAGCGATTCCGTTGAATTCTGTCCATGTACGGGGCGGTGAGAGCGGGATCTGGAACATCTTCTTAAATTCTTTTTGTACGTTCCGGTTCTCAAAGAGATCCCTTCTGTAAAACAAAATTTGCGATCCTCCTACGATGGGAATGCCATAATAATGTTTATCAAACATACAGTTTTCCAGATTCTCCGGAAAAAAGGCCTCCGGATGAAAGCGATCGCTTTGGATATAGTCTGTTATATCTGCAATCATTCCGTTCTGTACCAGATACTGCAGCCAGGGAATGTCGTACATATAAATATCATAGCGGGATTGTGAACAGCCCATATCCTCCACAATTTTATCCAGAAGTTCGTTTTGTGCAGCGAAATCAATCTCTGCCGGAATACCGGTCTGTCTGGTGAAATTTTCGGAAAGCAGTCTGGCGGCATGGGAGGTTGCAAGGTCAGCCATCAGGATACGAAGCGGTTCCTGTGCAGTGTTTGTCTTTTTGACCGTAGGACTGTTTTTTTTTGCTTCGGGAATGAAAAGCCTGGTGTGTATAATTTCATCTGTAAAAAGCAGGGTCTTTTCCTCAAACAGAACAGGGGATTCTATATTTTTCATCAGCAGCCCGGCGGCTTTTTGGCCCAGTGTAAATGCGGTACGGGAGGTATGGGTGATTCCGGACAGGCTGGCACGGCTCCAGGACTCTTCCCCAAAAGTCAGGATCTGTATATCTTCCGATGGGTTGCTCCCGTGTATTTTGCAGGCTTCTGCCACGCCCTGGGCTGCATTTTCCGATGTAGTGATCACGGCGTCTACCTGGTTCAGGAGGGGAAGGGTGAGAAATGCCTTAAATCCATCTTCTTTGGTCATATTGGCAGAACGGATCAGATCGGGGTTCACGGGCCGACCATAATCCTGCAGAGCAGTCCGGTACCCTTCTATGGACTCGGCCTCGGAAGAGAACTGCTGCGAACCGGTAATCAGGGCAATGTTCTGATAGCCTTTCCTGAGCAGGTTTTCCGTGAGATAGTAGGCGGTTTTCACATTATCAAAACCGACAAAACTAGCATTCATATTGTCCGGCCTGCGTTCGATAAAGACGGTGGGGATATTATAATTTTTGATCCTGGTTGTAAAAAAATCCGTATTCCCGGGCTGAGACGTGATGATTAACAGACCGGACACATTGCCGCTTACAAAATCATCTATTTTATCACATTCGATATCAGGGGAGTTGTTGGAAAAAGCAACATTCATGCTGAACCCCTTATTCTGAAGATAAGATGAGATGCCTTTGAATATTTCGGCGTGGTAATAATCATCGATATCAGTGAGAACAATCCCGATCTTTTTTGAATCTGCAGTTTTGAGGCTGCGCGCCGACGCATTGGGAATATATTTTAGCTTTTCTATGGAATCCATGATCCTGGCACGGGTCTCCGGTTTTACATTTTTTGCGCCGCTCAGACAGCAGGAAACCGTTGCAATCGAGACTCCGGCGTCTTTTGCAACATCTTTTAAGGTTGCCAATGATAATCACCTCCAGTATGAATAAAAATTACAGCGTGTTTTTATTGTTTCATCATAACACATCAGGTTAAGTAAATCAAAATATCTAAACGTTTAGATTAGAATTTAAAAAATGGTATTGAATTTACAGTATTTTAGTTTATAATCAAAAATAACAAATCATTTACCGCATATAGAAAAATCTAACCGTTTAGAAATGGAGGAATAAACAGCATGACGTCAAGGGAAAGAGTCTTAGCATCTATCAACCACGAAGAACCTGATTATGTGCCGCTGGATCTGGGCGGGACGCCGAGTTCAGGTATATCTGCAATTGCTTATAACAATCTGAAAAAGGAGATGGGAATCTCCGGCGGGCATACAAGAATATATGATGTAGTACAACAGGTTGTACAGCCGGAGATTGAGCTTATGGATCAATTCGGCGTAGATGTAATTGATATAGGAAGAGTATTCAATGAGAATGACGATGACTGGTATGATGTGACACTTGCGGATGGCTCCACGGGCCAGTATCCAAAATGGTTCCGGCCCAAAAAGCTGGAAAACGGAGACTATGTAGTCCATGATGAGGAGGGCACATTAATCGCAAGAATGCCGGTCGGAGCCACTTTTTTTGACCAGACATATTTTCCATATATGGATGATTATCCGGATGATTGGTCTGACTTGGACCACCAGATGGGAAAAGTACTCTGGAGCGCTTTGGTGCACAGTCCATGGGATCATGCAGGTGAAGAGAACTTTTACCAGAAGTTAAGAGAGCGCACGCTGGCGCTCAGGGAAAAGACAGACCGAGCGCTGATGATCACCTGCGGATGTAACCTGTTTGAGTGGGGGACTTTCCTGAGGAGAATCGACAATTTTCTGATGGACACATATGCAGACCCTGAAAATGTGGAATCACTGGTAGAACAACTGATGATCCGCCATCTTGCCACACTGGAAAAGGTATGTGAATCAGTGGGGGATATCGTAGATATCCTGCGTTTTGGTGATGATCTGGGAATGGACACGGGAATGTTTATGTCCAGGGAAAAATATCAGGAATTATTCAAACCATACCACAGACAGTTAAACGAATATGTACACAAACACAGCAGCATGAAAACATTTCTGCACTCCTGCGGTTCTATATATCCGATCATAGGGGATCTGATTGATGCAGGATACGATGTAATCAACCCGGTTCAGACAACGGCCTATCAGATGGATCCTGCGGTACTGAAACGCGAGTTCGGAAAGGATATCACATTTTGGGGCGGGGGATGCAATACGAGAAGCATCCTGAACCGGTCCACACCGGAAGAAGTGTATGAGTATACAAGAAGAATGATTGATATCTTTGCTCCGGGCGGCGGATTTGTCTTTAATCAGGAACACAATATCATGCCCGACGTACCGGGAGTTAACATACTGGCTATGTACCGGGCCGTGGCGGATTCACGTAAATAGGTACTTTCAATAAAAGCAGGTTCAATAAAGTCACAGTATGCTATCATAATGTGACAGTTCTGGAAATATACAATAAGAATAAAGAGATTAAAACAGCACCGCAGTAGGAGAGGCGGGCTGTACCGGGGATCGTGCATTAAGTATGCATCCCCGGTACAGTCTGCCTCTTCTGCTGCGGTGCTGGTATATGATATCGGAAATTTCTCCGGGGCTTGCCCGCTTGGTTCCGGTTTTTAGATTTCCTTGCTTGAGACTTCCAGATACAATTCCGAATTTGAATTCATCTCATGGAACGCCTCGCTTATTCGGGCAGCTACCGTATCCACGCCTATTTTTTCTGTAACGCTCAGTAGCACAGAGTACTGAGTCAGCGATGTTCTGGTGAAAACGTCATTTTTACGCAAATGTGTGGAAAGCATATAGTACAGGGTTTCCATGACTTCTTTCACCTTTGCGGCATCCGGCATCTTTTCCTTTTTTGAATGCAGGGTAAGCAGCATCAGATAATGCCGGCCCGGCATACGCAGGGAGGAGCGGGAATGCAGATGATAGATGTTCTTAAAGATATCAAAGTTACAGTAAAAAGTCTGTCCGCTCTTATCATCTTTTCCAAGTGTTGTTTCCAGTTCGTTGATATCAAGTTCTTTGCTGGGCATGCGCAGGAGAATCTCCTGATGGACATCCCTCAGAGATCCGCTGATATCAGTACCGTATTTGGAAGAAAAGAAATCCAGGGTAGTGTGGTAGTATTCCAGCGCTGTCTTAATGGTATTCATACCCAGATAAGCAAGCAGTTTATAACGGTAAAAACGGTCTTCGTCGGGATAGAAAATAATAGATTGGTCACATAGAGCAATCAACTCGTCATAACGGTGCCTGGTATAGAGATATTCATGGTACAGTTAATATACATATTTTTATAATAGGTTATGCGGTACTGAACCCATTCGATGGAGGTGTGGTTGGAAAGGAATTCACCTGTATACAGGCGGTGCATCCGGTAGTAATAACGGAACTGCCTTTCCGGATCAGGTTCCTGCCGGGCCAGGTTGTTGTAATTCTCAAAGTCATGGATGTCGATCTTACAGTAAAGATCGGGATTCCAGTAGTAGGCATCCTGGGTAAACTTGATGTAATCCACATCCTTATCGGGATAAAGATGTTCAAGTTCTTTTCGTGCTCTGTATACCAGATTGCGCAGGGCGCCGACCGGACACTTATCCTTTTCATCGGGCCACAGCATGGCCATCAGTACATCTTTTGGCACTTTGGTATCCTGATTGGCTACCAGGTAGGATATCAGCAATGTCAGCTGTGTACTGTTGTGTGCGCTCGGAGCGTACTCATAATAGGGGCTGGATACTGTAAAATCATTAAAAAATCGAATGTGAAGGTCAGGCTTTCTTCTCATATAACCAATCTCCTTTGTAGTTTTGAATAGGGTATTTAAATAAGTAAAATGCCGGTCAGCAGGAGCAGTGTCGTTATGCTCCTCGGATAAATGCCTGAACCTATTATACATGATTCGTAACAGGAAGTTCAACAAATATCTTGGCAGGATAAACTTATATACGGTTATCCTGTTATAGATGCACAGATACATTGACAATCCTTGGTTTTATATGTTAATGTGAATGAGTCCAATCCATGAATCTGGATTCATTTCAAACATTCTTTATACTCATTATTCTTGAAATATCTAATTTCAATCCTAAGGGCAGTTTCGTCCGGTGATTCAATGTTTGAAGAATTTAATAATTGCAAGGAGGAATGCCTATGATTGTTTTTTCGTGTGCCATTCACTTTTAACAGAAGAAAATATGTGGTAAAATAGAGGAGAACTATATGGACACAAAGCGAAAAATTATACCGTTAAAAGAGTTAAACCTTACAAACCGCTTTTTGTTTGATGAAGTAATGGAAGACCCAAGAGCGCATCAGGACGTATTAAGTATTATCTTTGGGCGGAATGTACCGCTTCTGGATAAAAATGAGACGGAAAAGGAACTTCGGGTATCGCCGCTTTTGCGCGCAATTCGGATGGACGTATTTTCTATGGATGAAGACGCTATCATTTACAATACGGAAATGCAGCAGAAAAAGAGAGGAGACCTGGCAAAAAGAAGCAGGTACTACCAGGCTATAATAGACACCTCTCTTTTGGAACCGGGGGTTCCCGATTATAACCATCTGAATATGGCATACATCATCATGATTATGACATTTGATTTATTTGGCTATGATAAATATATGTATACGTTCAGATCCAGATGCGAGGAAGTACCGGAGTGCTGCCTGGAAGACGGAGCAGTAAGGGTTTTTTTAAATACACACGGCACGAACAAAGAGGAAGTTTCCGAGGAATTGGCACAATTTCTTTATTATCTGGAACATACAAACGATGAGACGGCGGCAAATATGGACAGCGAGCGGATTCAGCGCATACATCAGCGGGTACGTAAGGTGAAAACGAGTGAGGAAGCGGGGGTGAGATATGTGCAGGCTTGGGAAGAAAGATATTATGAACGGGAAGAAGCCAGAAACGAGGGAATAGCGCAGGGCTTAGAACAAGGGCTAGAACAAGGGCTAGAACTATAATGTACCCATAGATGTGGACACATTAAGAAGAAGGGTTCCCTAAAAATGGACACTAAAAAGAAGGCATAAAAC